>JAIENH010000304.1 GCA_019751475.1 Cyclobacteriaceae bacterium | reverse complement strand
GTAGAAGCAGAAAAATCGAAAGCAGGTTTGTATCGCTCGGATGATGGTGGTAAGAAATGGAACCTGATGAGCAACGATCAAAACATTACATCACGTTCTTGGTACTACATGGAAGTATTTGCTGACCCGGTGAATGCAGACATTGTATACGTACTCAACGCGCCTATGACAAAATCCATTGACGGTGGCAAAACGTTTGCCAACGTGCGTGTGGGCCATGGCGATACACACGACCTGTGGATCAGCGCAAAGAACAATCAAAACCTGGCGTTGGCCGATGACGGTGGTGGTGAGATTACGTACAACCAAGGGCGCACGTGGTCGCCTATTAACAACCAGGCCACAGCCCAATTTTACCGCGTCAGTGTAGACAACCAATTTCCCTACTGGGTATACGGTGGTCAGCAAGACAACTCATCTGTAGCTATTCCAAGCCGTAACGGAAGTTTTGGAATCACTGATAAAGACTGGATGAACGGGCCGGGTTGCGAAAGTGCCTGGGTGGCGTTTAATGATCCTAACAATCCGGAGTTACTTTATGGTGGTTGCTACCAGGGTCAAATTGACGTACTGGACACGCGCACAGGTGAGTCCAAAGACCTGCAGGAATATCCATCCACCAACCTGGCATTTGCTCCTAAGAAAATGAAGTATCGTTTCAATTGGAATGCTCCTCTGATTAATTCACCTCATGATGCACGTATTATGTATCATGCCGGCAACGTGTTGTTTAAAACTACCGATGGTGGAATGAACTGGAGCATTATTAGCCCAGACTTGACACGGAACGACACAACAAAACAAGATTATAGCGGTGGCCCCATTACCAACGAAGGCGCAGGTGGTGAAAATTATAATACTATCTATTATGTAATCGAATCGCACCTAGAATCCGGTGTAATCTACACGGGTAGCGATTGCGGCCTGGTGCACCTCACACGAGATGGCGGCAAGAACTGGACGAACGTTACGCCAGCAGGGTTGCCGGAAGGCATGATCCACTCGATTGAAGTATCACCACACGATAAAGGCACCGTCTACATCTCCGCATCGCGGTATAAGTTTAATGATTACAGCAACATGACCTACAAGTCGACAGACTATGGCAAGACGTGGAGCAAGATCGGAAGCGGAGTAGACACAGATGATTTCATTAAAGTCATCCGCGAAGACAAAAAGGTAAAAGACCTACTCTATGCTGGTTCCGAACGAGGATTTTATGTTTCATTCAATGGTGGCGCATCGTTTTCCAAGTTCCAACTCAACCTTCCTATCGTACCAGTAACGGACTTGGTTATTAAAGACAATGACCTCGTGGCCTCTACAGCAGGCCGGGCATTTTGGATTTTGGATGATTTGTCCGCTATCCAGCAGAGTAAAGGAAACATAGGTGACGCAAGCGTAAAACTCTTTTCACCAAAAGCCACCTACCGGCTGTCATCGGTTACCATCCCCGATTTCATGGGCGACATTCCAGGCTTGGGCCGCAACCCAATGAACGGAGTGATATTGGATTACTACCTAAAAGAGAAAGCCGATACCGCTAAAGTGACTCTGGAAATCACAGACATGTCGGGTAAGGCCATCAGAAAGTACACAAATAAGAAGGACGAAAGCTTTAAACCTTATCCAGGTGGACCGCCTGCTCCGCAAACTATTCCTGCAGAGGCAGGCGTAAATCGTTTCGCATGGGATTTTCGCACCGAAGCATTACCGGGTGTGCCAGGCATTTATGTGTACGGTGATCAGCAAGGTTATCGTGTTGCCCCAGGAAAATACAAAGCACGCATTACTGCGAAAGGTCAAAGCTCAGAAACCGAATTGGAGATCATCTCCGATCCGCATGTCACTGCTACACCAGCCGAGTGGGCAGCGCAGCAAGAATTCTTACGACTGGCGGGTGAGCAGTTTGAAGAAGTTCACAAGTCGGTCAACAGCTTGCGCCAGGTTAAGAAGCAAGTGGATACGTATAACGAATCATTGAAAAACGTGCCCGATGCGAAAGACTTTGTAAACATGGGCAAAGAGCTCAACAAGAAAATCGAGAAGTGGGAGAGCAACCTGATTGAGCCGCGCAGCAAAAACTTTCAGGACGTGATCAATTTTCCCAACAAACTGAATTCTGAATTTCTGCAGTTGCGTAATGTAGCCGACCAGCACGATCCGCGTCTCACCAAAGGAGCACAAGACCGAGCCCGCGATGTGCAAGGGGATTGGGTGAAATACAAAATGCAAATGAACCAACTGATCGAAAAAGACATAGCCGACTATAACCGGACTTTTAAGGAGAAGAATATGCCGGCCCTTATGCCAGAGAAGCGGGAAACCGTTGTGAATAACTGACCAGGAATTTTGATTTAGCCTTGAAAAGGGGCCCTGCTTAAGTGCAGGGCCCCTTATTTTTTCTGTAGAGATGGTTCTGGGTTTTAAATGTTATAACTTAGTGTTATAACATCGGGATTATGGCAACTACCATCACAAAAGTCAGGCGCATAGGAAACTCCAGGGGCATCTTATTTTCAAAATCGATGCTAGACAAAAGCGGAATTAAGGATACGGTAAAAATCACGGTAAAAAATAAGACCATTCTAATCTCCGCAACACCATCCCAAAAAAAGAGAAAGTGGTCGGAAGTGAAAAAGGTCAAACAAAAAGTGGATATCATCACTAACACGTTTGATGAAACCGAGTGGACATGGTAAGAGAATTCAACGTCTATCTCGTCAACCTCGGATCCAACCATTGGATCAGAAATTAAAAAGACCCGGCCATGCCTCGTCTTGTCTCCTACGGAAATGAATGAGGCATTGGGGACTGTGATAATTGCCCCGATGACTACTACGCTGCGTGGATACCAATCGCGAATTGAGCTGCGATTTGCAAATAAGTTCTGTGAGATCTGCTTGGATCAAATTCGTGCAGTAGATGAAGTTCGTCTTAAGCGGGAGAGCCTTGGCCGAATAAAACCAGACGAAATCAATGCCGTCAAGAGTGGGCTTGCCGAAATGTTTGACCTTTGAGAAGCCCTAGCGTTTCATTGCTTTCGCCAATAGCCCTTTTCGAAGATTATTTTGTTTAATCCGTTCGTGTATTTCAACTTCCTGTCGTACACTTTTTTTTGTAATTCTGAATTTCTAAACCCGAATCAACTATGAAGGCAATTCTCCTGTCAGCTGTATTTCTTCTTTCATTCTCGTTAGTAGAAGCCCAGAAAAAGACGACCTCCACGGCTAGTGCTGTTACATCGTATGACCAGGCGCTGTATGCAGGTATTCGCTGGCGTGAGTTGGGGCCCTTCCGTGGAGGTCGATCTACGACCGTCACCGGCATTCGCGGCAATAACAATGTCTACTACTTCGGGGGTGTGGGTGGTGGCGTATGGAAAACAGAAGATGCAGGTCAGACCTGGAGCAATATATCAGATGCCTATTTTGGCGGAACCATCGGAGCAGTGGCCGTGGCTGAAAGTGACCCCAATGTTATTTATGTGGGTGAAGGCGAACAAGGCCTTCGCAACAATGTGTCTAGTGGGTGGGGCTTGTGGAAATCTACGGACGCGGGTA
>JAIENH010000714.1 GCA_019751475.1 Cyclobacteriaceae bacterium | reverse complement strand
TTGGTTAGACCAGTTCCAAATCTAATTAAATCAATCAGTTATCTTTACAGATAATCCCCTAATGCATAATCTGGGTTAAATCCTTTTCTGAAGAAATAAGAAAATCAGATTCCTATGAAGGACTGGTCGCACTTCATGAAAAGAAGAAAAAAATTGCAAGTTTTATAGAGAACAAGGTAAAATGAAAGAGCTTTCTTTAATATTAATTCTGATCCTAACAGTCAATGTACATTCTGTAAGGGCTCAGATTGCTTACAATGTTAAGGAGTATAAACCTAAAGGGAAACACTTCGATACCAAAGTCAATATTGTTTATTATGGAATATACTCAACAGTTACAACTGATTTACTGACTCTATTGTATTACACCACAAGTAACAACAATATTGTTTTTAAAGGTTTCTGGGTAAGCAAGTCTTTAGAAGCCAAGCTTCCTATGGTAGTCGTAAGGTATATCGGAAACATAATTGTTGATACGAAGATTAAGCAAACTCATTCTTTGAAGGACGCCTTGGAGATTACAAAACAAGTTGTAGATAAAGCCTTGGATAAAACATGGCTCAATAAACTTAAAGATGAATCAATTAGTTTTTCTGATCGAGATCTGTATAAAAGAGATTTCGCAGGTTTCGATATGAACTATTACGAATTCTTTCCATTAGAAAAAAATGGCCTGGTAAACCCATCTGAAATCGAAGATGAAAAAATTTTGGAGTCTTACTCTAATGCTGCATTGTTACCACATAAGGTAATATTGGAAACAAATAAAGTACTTTCAGAAGCAAAAGACGATTTATTGAAGAAACCCGACTTTGATAAGACAGTAAGCTGGCAAAAGCCCAGGTATGATAATTTAAAAGATGTTATTGACAGACTTAGTGAATTAACATACCATCATAAAGATCTTAAAGTCTCCGATTGGCCATTGGCTTCTCCGACAAAATGGTTGCTAAGCGGAAGCTCTCCAAGTGGTTTTCACTCAGATGCCGATAGCACTTGTAAATACTTAATGCTGCTTCAACAAACGCTTAAGAAAGAGGAGTACATGCCAGCAATGGCCTGGAAACAAAACTATGGCAATTGGAAGCCCACCCGATGCAACATGTTTGCGGGAGACTTCACCCAACAAACTCTTGGATTGAGCACCTATCCTTGGGGAACAAAAGATTGGAATGCTAATTCAATTCATGCAAATCTTCCTACACTAAAGGATTTTATCCCGGTGACTTGGGATAAAGCATGGGAATACACGAATATGGGCTACCCGGTATTTATAACTACACCAAAACCTGATGATGGCCCCGCAGGACATATAGCTATTGCTTATCCTATTGACACCGACAATGAAAATAAAATCAAGAACAAAGATGATGTTTTGGACGATGGAATGGTCGTTCAGGCAGGAAATTCGAATGGCTTGATGCCATTAAGTGAAGGCTTTCCAAGCACATTACTTAAAAGCCAAGGCAAAGTCTATATCTATTTGGGCTACCTTAAATAACTTATATGAAGAAAATGAATTTACATCGTTATATATTTTTTTCCATAGTAGTTGCTGCTCATTGCTCATTCGGTCAGGGTATTGAGACTTACTATGAATTTGTTAGAAAAAAAGATAGAATGCCTAGTTTTATTAGTGACGATCTTTGGATTGGTGTTGATTACAAGCTAGGTGAAAAACGATCAAAGGGAAGAAAATTGTATCTTTATTCTTACAAGAAGAATTTAAAAACAGATTCTGTCTTTTTACCAGAGGGGTTTGATTCATCTGGCTTATTGCCTGAAGGTATAATTAGCAAAGATGGCGATATTTTCTTTTGTACTCATAGCCCAATGAGGCTGATAAAAGTTAATAGGCATACCGGAAAATTTCAGACCAAAGAAATTTTTAATCTTGATAGCATCTCTATTAAAAATTTGATAGGCGATAAATTGATAACTGGCTCCAAACGATATTTAATTAATCTCTATGATCCTCAGAAAAAAACTAGTAAGGTAATATTTGACTATGCTAAAAGTGTCGATGATCGGTATAAAGACGATATTGGAACCGAAAACCCCGTTGGGATTGGATCTATCTTTTCCTTTGCAACCGGCAGTAAAATTCTAATAAAGACGGGGTACAATGAATCTGATGGTTCTTTTGACTGCATCTACTATATTATTGATACTAAGACTGATAAAATTGATAAACTCCCATTCTCTCATTTTGAACCACTAATTGCTGAACCAAGGGATAACTTAAGAAAACAACCTAAGGTAAGAATGGATACTTTTAGTATCGACATAAGAAACGTTTACTTTGATGTGTATGATAGCGTGGGCTATATTCCTTATCATTTTTATTATGATTATAAGGTAGATAAAAATCATACTAGTTCCCGATTGTACGCACAAGATGCCTTTGTTGTTAATAGAGATTTTAATCTGATAGGCAGGGCACTTGAACGAAAGATAAGTGTTTCTTATCCGATATACGAGAATGGTAAAAAAAGCTGGAGTGTAATTAGTTCTAGCACCGATTCACTAAAAAATAGTTTTTTTAAGATCAAGCTTGACTATAAATTAGAAAAAGCATTTTACAACATTTTTCATAACCGCACACTTAAACAGACCGAGTTGAATCTCTTTGATAAATATGAGCTTTCTTTGTTAAAGAATTTCATCTTAGCAAAGCATAATTTCAAGTTCATGGATAATTTTTATCAATCTTACTTTAACACATTTGTTTTTTATGGAAACGATGAGAAAAGAAAATCAAGAATAAATAACCCAGATAAACTATTCAGCACCTCGGACCGAACTAACCTTGTTGTAATTAATAAAGCATTGAGCCGCTAAATCTAGCGGATAGCCCGTAAGGCTGCCGAAAAAAGGAAAAGTGAATAAACATACCAACAACCGGGACCTCTTCAAAAACCAGGTCCGCAGTGAAGTGCGCATGTTTCGCTTTGGCGATGCCTGCCTTCCTCCGGATGGTCTTTCAACAGATGGCTCCGGCCCAAGCTTTGTGCGCCTCAGTTGGCAGGGCGATCCACTCCACTCCGAATACTCGGTGCAGTACCGCGAGCAAGGTCAGACCGACTGGTATGGGCAGCGCACCATTACACCGCAAGTGCAGATCAACAATTTGAAACCGGGCACCACCTATGAGTACCAAGTGCAGGCAACGTGCGGCATCAACTCCAGCGACTACAGTGCCGTGAGCCGTGCGAATACTGCTGAAGAGGCCGTGGGTCAGTTTGCCTGTGGTGTACCCACGCGAGACGCGTGGCCACAGCCACCACCCAACGAACCACTCCTGCAGTTTCTCGCACCCAATGATGTGATCTACTACCACAAGTTTAAGATCATTACGAAGTCTGTCACTTCCTCGGCTGGTGGTCGCTTTAGCGGAGAAGGCATTGCGGAGATACCGTTTTTAAATTACTCCAGCGTGCGGGTGAATTTTGTAGGCATTGCTGTTACCCAGAGTCGCGTAGTAGTGCGCGGCATTGTAGAGAGCATTTACAATCCCAACAGCAAGGTGATCTACGTTACCGACAAACC
>JAIENH010000177.1 GCA_019751475.1 Cyclobacteriaceae bacterium | reverse complement strand
ACTACTATGATAGAAAAGTCAAAGCCAAAACTGAAAATCCAACCATTGGCATTATTATTTGCAAAAATAAAAACGATGCTGTGTGGAAATCACATTGCCCAAAAACCAGAAGCAGATTTTTGCTAGCCAGTATAAATTGTATCTTCCTACCAAAAGCGAATTGAAAAAATTAATTGAACGAAACCCATGACAAAATCCTTTTTACTTGCCCTACTTCTTACCATTTCATGTGGCTTGAGCTTCGCGCAAAGCAAACTCACCGACAGTTTAAAAACAGTGCTGACCACAACCATAAACCCGGTTGAACGATTTAATTTACTGGTCAAAATTTTAGAAAACGAAGATACCTATCAGGTAAATAAAATAGACTCTTCTTCCTGTGCAGAGTTGTTACGAATTGCCCAGCGCGAAAAAAGCGATGCCATGTTGGCTACCAGTTACAATTGGATTGGTTACTACCTTCAGCAGACTAAAGGCGACAATGCCGCGGCTCTGGAATACTGTTTCAAAGCGCTGCCGTTGGCAGAAAAGGTAGATGATAAGAGAAGAATTAGTTCGTTGTGTTTTGACATAGCAGGAGTCTATGCCAGCCTTCGAAACAGAAAAGAATTTTTGAAATATACACGTAGGGGTGGCAGAAACTTGCCTGACAAGTCTCATCCTAAGCATGATTTTATGTTGATTCAGTATCAGCGAAATATGGCCATCTACTATTTGAGATCAAACAAATTGGATTCAGCAGAATATTATGGAATGGATTTCACCGAAACCAGCAGGCGGCTGCAAGTAACAGTCTTTAAATTACAGGCAATGGATTTCAATGCGAGACTAAATGCTGCACTCGGTAAAAATGCTAAGGCAGAATATTTTTTCAAACAAGAGCTCACCATCTCAAGTTCCTTGAAGTCGAGGCGGGGTGTTTCTGGAGCTAATTATATTACATTTCTTATGGACAATGGAAGGTTTCAAGAAGCCGCATTTCTAGCTCAACAATTCTGGGAGGAAGCGAGTAAACTCAGTAATCTAAACATAGAGCTGCAGGCAGCAGAGTTAAAAAGAAGATTATTTGAAAAACAGAATTTAACAGATAGTGCTTATTTCTATTTAACCGCTGAAACTAAGATAAGGGATGTTATTTTTAACCAAGCCAATCAAAATATCATTGAAGGATTAGCTTTTAAAGAGCAGATGCGCGGCATCGAAGAGGAAGGAAAAAAAGCAGCCTACCAAACCCAACTGAAACTATACGCATTGCTTGGCGGCTTAGGCATATTTTCAATTGTTGCTTTGTTGCTTTACCGGAATAACCTCAGTAAAAGAAAAGCAAATGCGTTACTTCAGCAACAAAAAAATGAGGTAGAAGTGCAAAAGAAAAACGTTGAAGACGCTTTGGCTAGTTTAAAATTCACTCAATCCCAACTCATCCAAAGTGAAAAAATGGCCAGCCTTGGTGAACTCACCGCAGGCATTGCGCATGAAATCCAAAACCCGCTCAACTTTGTAAATAACTTTTCGGAAGTCAGCAGCGAGTTAATTGATGAAATGAAAACCGAACTGGCAACCGGTAACGTGCAACTGGCAACCGAAATATCAAACGACCTAAAGCAAAACTTAGAAAAAATCAACCACCACGGCAAACGCGCGTCTGATATTGTGAGCGGCATGTTGCAGCACAGTCGTGCAAGTAGTGGAGTGAAAGAACCCACCAACATCAACGCCTTGGCCGATGAGTACTTGCGGTTGGCGTATCATGGCTTACGCGCTAAAGACAAAAACTTCAACGCCAAATTTGAAACCGATTTAGATGCTTCACTTCCAAAACTGAATGTTGTTCCGCAAGATATTGGCCGGGTAATTTTGAATTTGATTACAAACGCGTTTTATGCCGTAAACGAACGCGCGAACAACCAACAACTAACAACTAGCAACTCCTCCTACAGTCCAACAGTAATCGTATCTACAAAGAAACTCAATGGCAAGATTGAAATCAGCGTAAAGGACAACGGCAACGGCATCCCTCAAAAAATACTGGATAAAATCTTTCAACCTTTCTTTACCACTAAACCCACCGGGCAAGGCACTGGCTTAGGATTGAGTTTGAGTTATGATATTGTGAAGGCGCATGGAGGAGAAATAAAAGTAAATACAAAAGAAGGTGAAGGCACTGAGTTCGTAATTCAACTGCCCAACGTCTGAACCACGGATTAGAAGGATTTAAGGATTACACGGATTATGACTGAGTTAAAGTATAAAGGCATCACTGAAAAAATCATTGGCGCTTCTTTCGAAGTTCATAAATTCTTGGGCAATGGGTTTCAAGAGGTAATCCATCAACGCGCAAAGTACTCGTTGAGCTAAAGGCTGTTATAGAACTAGAAGACGTGCACCTCGCTCAGGTTCTAAATTACCTAAAGGCCTACAAACTAGAAGTTGGTTTGTTAATAAATTTCGGCAACAAAAGCTTAACCTTCAAAAGACTTGTTTTATGAAAGTGAAATCCGTGCAATCCTTTCATCCGTGTAAATCCGTGATTCAGACGATTTTGAAGGCGCATGGTGGAGAGTTGAAGGTTGAAACAAAAGAAGGAGAAGGCTCAATGTTTACCATCATACTGCCTTTGTGAAAGACATGAGTCGTGCCTGTCCGGTAGGCAGGCCTACGGCATTCTCACTAGCTTCATGTGGCTTTAGCCCTCCAACTGAAAGCATCAAAAAAATCATCAAATTCCATAAAAAGCATTACTTTTATGGAGTACAATCCTAAAAATGATAGAAAGAACATTGCTAAACACGCTTGAGCAGCGAATTGACTACAAAAAAGCGCTCATCATTTTTGGCCCACGGCAAACGGGCAAAACCACCTTGGCGAAAGCCTTGGCCAGCCGATTGCAACAGCCCGTGGAATATTTCAATGGCGATGCGGCCGTCACAAAAACATTGTGGCGTGTGGAAAATATAGAAGCCCTCAAACAAAGTTTCGGCTCAAAAAAAATTGTGATTCTGGAAGAGGCGCAAATGATTGAACACGTGGGCATCATTTGCAAACAGTTGATTGATGCCCATCTCGGAATACAATTTGTGATTACCGGCTCTTCCTCCTTCACCATTGCAGACAAAACGCAAGAGGCACTCACCGGCCGCAAGTGGGAATATTTTTTATACCCCATCAGTTGTGGCGAGCTGATGGCCTATCAGGGCGTGCCCGCCTTTCTTCAATCGTTACACCAATACCTGGTGTTTGGTATGTATCCCGAAGTGGTTACACACCTGCCCGATGCCAAAGAAGTGTTGGCCAATATCGCCAGCAGTTATTTGTACAAAGATGTCCTCGCACTCGTAGGCTTAAAAAAGCCACAGTTGCTCGAAAAAATATTGAAGGCCTTAGCGCTACAAGTAGGCAATGAAGTTTCACTCAATGAACTGGCCACGTTGGTTTCGGCCGATGTGAAAACCGTAGATAACTACATCTATTTGCTAGAACAGGTTTTTGTGCTGTATCGGCTGGGCACCATCAGCGGCAACGAACGAAACGAAATAAGCACCAA
>JAIENH010000784.1 GCA_019751475.1 Cyclobacteriaceae bacterium | reverse complement strand
GCCCGATGCTTCGGGCCTCGCGCGCGACACAGTGTTTGCTGCGGTCATGATTATCTTGAATGGAATGGCCGGCCTCGTGATATTGATCGGTGGACTGAAATACAAAGAGCAGGTGTTCTCCCTGCAAGGAGCCCGCTCGGCCCTCACCGTATTGGTGGCGATCTCCGTACTGACGTTGATCTTACCTAACTACACGCAGGCTACACCCGGTCCCGTTTACAGTGATGCCCAGTTGATATTTGTAGCGGTGGTTACGATCGTACTGTATCTTAGTTTTCTCTTCGTGCAAAACATCCGTCATCGACCTGACTTTCTTCCGGAAGAAGTGAACGACAACGTTCCTGTTAAAAAACCTTCCAAGCGAGAGACTATCATTAGTGCCATACTGCTCCCGGTCTTTCTCGTCATCATTGTGTTGCTTGCCGAGTCGATGGCTCACCCGCTGGAGTCGTTCATCCAACAAGTGGGTGCACCTATTGAACTCACGGGTGTGATCATTGCCAGCATCATACTTTTGCCGGAAGGAATATCAGCCGTAAAGGCAGCGCAAAAAAATCAATTGCAAAATGGGCTCAACCTTTCGCTTGGCTCAGCCCTTGCCTCCATCGGACTCACGATACCTACGGTTTCCTGCATCTCCATTGTCACGGGCATGCCGCTGACGCTCGGCATATCCGTAGAAATGATGGTGGTGTTTTTACTCTCGCTTTTCATCATCGTTCTCTCACTCAGCACGGGGCGTACTACCATTCTCCAGGGTATTGTGCTGTTGGTAGTGTTTTGCGTGTATTTGCTGCTGACGTTGATACCATAATGAATCTGCATTAAACGTTGACCTATGTCTTGCCCGGCTTGCCAACGCGGAATACAGCATTTGCACTATCGCAGTATAAAAATCAAAGATGAGCCATTGCAGGAATCAGGTGAATTGCTCCAACTTGTGGGAGCCGATCTCGTTTCTGTTGGGGATAAAGATTACAAGCAGTGCGCTACTTGCCAGCGTGTGTGGTTAACGAGCTTTTCTTCGTGGCACAAAGGTGGTAATCGCGACTTTGGGTTTGATGAAGTAACTACGGAGTACATTTCACGAGTAATTTCTGACGCGGAATTTTTGAGCGTTCAGGCCCAGATGAAGCAAGCAGCCCAGCGACAAGACCCTTTGAATTTTCATCCAAATAATCCATCGCCTGATGGAAAGAAAGAAATTATTTTCGAAAATATTGAGAAGGATACAGGGATAGCGGTCGCAGAGGTGTATCTAAAACAAGACGGTGCAATATTCAAGCTCGTGAGCAGCGGAGGCGGACCGTGTGTCTGGTCAGCTGATAGCCGGTATGCTGCCTTTACGTTGCATGTCAAGCCAGATAAAAACGCATCGCTGGGTGCGCATCCTCAGAAGCTGGTACTGGTTGATACACACGATCGGGAGTTTTTATTTTCAAAGCGTACGTTTGAAAACATTCACATCAGAAGCTGGACAGGCGTGCGACTAAGTGGCACTAATCAGGAGAAATTCAGGACTCAGCCGTTTGACATCGATATGGAGCGACTAACCTATGAAGAAGTGCAAGCCTATTGAAGTAATCAGGCTTAAGAAAATGTACTCTTCAATTCCTGTAATACCGTCAGCGGGTGAGCATCAATAATTTTGACGCACGGATTTAGCCTTGAAAATTCACGATGAAACAGCGCGCGACTGGTGGAGTCAACACCTCCACCAATAACGACAGCCTGAAAGCTGTCATTATTGAATGCTGTGAGAGCCTCTTCATTTTCTTGTTTGCCAATGGCATTATAACCGTGCTGTTGTAGCAGGGTTAGTACACGCTGCATTATTTCAGGATGCCGACCGATAACCAATACTTTCTTTTCTATCATACATGTATTGGATTTGCACAATACGATCCAACAACATTGAGAGAGAAGATTAGGTTTCAAAACTCAAGGCCTACTCATTCTTCAGCGCCCTCACTGGATTGGCCAAGGCAGCTCTCAGCGTCTCATAGCCTACTGTAATCAGGGTAACCATTGCTATCATCAGTAGTGAGCCGCCAAACACCGCAACTGAAAGTGGCGTTCGATATACAAAGTTCTCGAGCCAGTTTTTCAAGAGCAGGTAGGCCACTGGCACGCCTATCACGCTGGCAATGATTAACAGTTTGCCAAACACTTTCAGTAACAAAAAGAGAACTTGGCTATTGCTGGCACCCAGCGCTTTGCGGATGCCGATTTCTTTGGTACGCTGCTCGGCCATGAATGCCGCCAACCCATACAAGCCTACACACGCTACGAGGATGGCGAGCCACGAAAACTTTTCGGTCAACGCTGAGATGCGAATCTCGTTAGCATACATGCGCGCAAACTCATCGTCCATAAACCAATATTCAAAACCATAGTTCGGAAAAACCTGCTTCCACTTTCTTTCAAGGTCTACAAGTTTTTGTGCAATATCAGCAGCTGGCAATCGCACGTAAATAATGCGGTCATTGCCATGCGGCTTGGGTGCTATGCCCAGCGGTTCTATTTTGTTGCTCACAGAGCGAAACGGAAAATCTTCCACTACCCCAATCACCCTCCCATGAATTGGCATCTGTGTGGAGTCTGGTGGATTGAAGCTTGGTGCCAATACCGGGCGAACCACTTCCTGACCAATAACCTCTTCTGGTGTTTTGCGAAGAGCGCGAACGGCTGCTTCATTCAATAAGATGGCCGTGGAGTCGGCAACATTGTTGGCATCAAAGTTTCTGCCAGCAATAATTTTCAGATCGAACGTTTGTGGAAAGTTAAAATCACCATTCAATTGAAACCACTCAAACTTTTGGTCGCTTAAATCGGGAAACTTAAACTCCAACAACTGGGCGGGGAAATTATTCTGTCGCGGCAAGTGATTGGCCAACGTAACCAATTCAATCTGCGGGTCTTGCTGTACCAAATTTTTGTATGACTCGTATTGCGCATCGGTCGCGCTTCCGCTGAATCCGCCATACCGAATGCTCACGATTTGATTGCCCTCTTCATTTAGTTTTGAGTAGCGCATCAAATCCATTTGATTTACAACAATGAACGTACCGCTCAATAAAATCACAGCCACACCAAACTGAATGGTTGTGAGCGCTTGCCGAAAAACATTCGACCCTTTGCGGAATGCAAATTTCCCTTTCAACACGGCAGCCGGTTGAAATCCTGAAACGAACACAGCCGGGTAGCTGCCCGCCAAGAGCGTTACCAGCACAATGACCCCGCCAATAATCATCAGCATCGCGGGATTGAAAAGACTGAAGTATGAAAACGTTTTGCCGGTAAGCGCATTGAACTGCGGCATCAATAGTGTGATGAGAAGAATGGCAAGCAAAGCGGAAGCAGTCACCAATACGAACGACTCCATCATGAACTGAGAGAATAACTGCAAACGGATACCGCCAAACGTTTTGCGCAGTCCAATCTCGCGTGCACGCGAAGCCGATTTGGCTGTCGAAAGGTTAATGTAGTTGATGCAAGCCACCACCAAAATCAATAAAGCGATGGTGATGAACACATA
>JAIENH010000751.1 GCA_019751475.1 Cyclobacteriaceae bacterium | reverse complement strand
GTCGATGCACCTAATATCTTGCGGATGCCCAGTTCCTTCGTCCGCTGTTCAATAGTCAGCAAGGAGATGCCCAACAACCCAAGACAAGTGATGGCAATGGCGATAACTGAAAACATCAAAAACAATTCACACAGCCGCTCATCGTTTTCATATTGCTTTTGAATCCTGTCATCAAGAAATTCAAAGTGGAAAGGATAAACAGGATCAATATCTTTCCACGCTTGCTTGAGGGAGGCAAGCACAGTTGAAAACTCTGACCCAGAAAGTTCTAAGGAGAGGGTATTCATGGCAGCAACTGATCCATAGCGACCGTCATTCGGGTTTTTCAATCGAATAATCAGTGGCTCAATCTTGGAGTGAAATGATTGATAATGAAAATCCTTTACCACACCTATAACGTTGGCATCCACAAAAGCGCGGGCAGCAGGATTGAAGTACTGAATCGTTTTGCCAAGGGCATTTTCCATATCCCAATTGTACTCACTCACAAACGATTCATTGACCAACACACCGAACTCACTATCTGAAAGAAGATTTTCGGCATCGAATGCTCGCCCTTTCAAAACAGGGATCTTCATCAAACCCAAATATGCTTCATCCACAAACAAGGTAGTAGTACCGAGGCTGATGGGCTCTCCGGTATAACTGCTGGATACAGGCAACTGATAAGGCCATCCGGAAAAATCCTGACCGGGCGCAGCCCCCGAAGCGGCCACCTGAACGATGCCCGTGTACCGTTGCACTTGCTGCTTGACGGTGGTATAGTTGCGTTGCGATTGTGGGTTATCCAAACGGAGCAAAAGGACTTGGTCTTTTGTGAAACCTAGATCCTTAGACTGAATAAAATTCAATTGGTTCCAAATGGTAATGGTGGCAATCAGCAGCGTAATGGCAATAGAAAACTGTGCTACCAAAAGGGCACTCCTCAACCTCGTTCCTTTAAAAAATTGGTGAGCCGAGGCATCTTTCAAAACCACTGCAGGCAACACGCCCGATAATAACAGGGCAGGATATGCACTTGCCAAAATACCAGATATCAGAATGATCAGACCCAAAATAGGGAGGTATTCATAAAGTTGGGGAGCAATACTTTTTGATGTGAAGGCATTGAACAGCGGAAGCAATACTTGCGTGACGCCCACGGCAAGGATTGCCGCAATGACCAATAGCGTGAGCGATTCAAGAAGGAACTGGCCAGCCACCTGGCTGCGTTGTGCACCCATTACTTTTCGTATCCCTATTTCTTTTGCCCGCTTGATACTTCTCGCAAGCGAGATATTAATAAAGTTGATAAGGCCCACGATTAAAATCAGAAATGCAGAAATACCCAAGATGTATAATACTTGTCGGTTTCCGTTTTTCTCCATCTCTTCACCAAAATGCGAATCGAGGTGAATCGATTCGATGGCTTGTAAGATGATGGCTTGTGATTGATCGGTTCTCCACGCTTCATGGTGTGTCTGATTGAGCAAGGAAAACTTTTTCTCGATGTCGTTAGGATTTGTGTGCGGTTTCAACTGCAGATAGGTATAAACACCCGTGTTATTTTGGAATGCCATATTCTCGCGATAAGGCATAAGAAAGTCAAAGTGAAAATGAATATTGGAGGGTAGGTCATCAATAACACCGCTCACTTCAAATAACGTAGCAACCGTATCATCTGCCATGGTGAAACGTATCGACTTACCAAGCGGGTCGGCTTCACCAAAATAGCGTTCAGCCGTTTGCTTTGTAATAACGACAGAATTTTCATTGAGAAAAGAATAACTTCCCCGCAGGGGCGAGAGAGGAAATAGCTTTATAAACGAAGGGTCAGCAAAGAGGACGTTTTTTTCTTCATATACCTTATTGTTGTTTTGAACAAGGCCATTCACCATGAGCAACCGTGTCATGGATTCAATTTCAGGTACTTCGTTGATGAGTTGTACGGGCATCTGTGGAACGCCCTTCAACCAAGGGTCGTTTTCGGGGGCAGTGTTAACAATACGGTAGAGACGATCAGAGTGTGGAGAATGATCGTAGGTCAACTCATCGGTAAGAAAAAGAGTGATTAGGATAAAGCTCGTAAATCCCACTACCAGCCCAAATACATTGATGCTGGCGTAGATCTTGTTCTTGGCTAAGAAGCGAACGGCAATGGTATAATAGTTTTTAAACATAACGTGTAAATGTCAAGCACTGTGCCAGTCATGCAATAAGTAAATAGTGCGTCAATTTAGGCCATTCTTAGACAATGTACTGTTCTAATTTGAAATATGCCGTCCGAAATCAGACACTGCAAAGAAGTCATAGCTATTGTTGTGAAAAAAATGGCATAAAAAGCAGTGTTGAAGGTAAGGTGCACTTCATTGTCCCAAGGCCGATTAGGTTGAACTGTCGGTTTTGTTTTCGTCACGTTTTAGTTTTTACTCAGTCGTTAAGTCGTCCGGCAGTCGCGGGTGGGAGAGGCGGGCTCTTTTGCATTGCTTTGGTTTGAGTGTCGGACGTGCGGCAATGCAAATGTGCCTGCCTGTGCGAAATGAACCTGCAAACTGTCGGGCGGCAATTACACACAACGTTTGTGTTTGCGCAGTGGTGGGATTTTGAAAACGTATTTGTCCCACGTGACCAAACGTTGAACGAAGATATAAACTTATAGCTTACACTAAACCCCACCATTGCGCAAACATTTTGTTGGCGGCTGCCATTTTTTACTGATCACTCATTAATTGAATCAATAAATGTCCCAAGTTACCGTCAATATAATTTATCCGTCCAGTATTGAATGATAATCCAACTGTCCCATAGGGAACAGGTCCACCACCAAGTCCGAAACCTGTTAATGTTAAAAATGTTGCTGACTTTTCTTCCTTCCACTTAATCCAGATTGTCGCACCTGTTAATCCACCTTTATTTATTTTTACCTCTTGTCCTTCTTTATTCTCATGTCGATAATATGTCCCGGATTTAAGCTCTTGTTTTACGTTGTCAATCTTAAAACTATAAGTCTCGTTTGACTTCCGTTCATTCCCAAATATGTAGACTACATTTTTTTCATGGTTAGCAAAATTTTCAGTCAAGATAGAGTCACTTCCATTGTACACGTCAATCGTTAATATTGATTGTCTCGGATTGTCATTTTGAATATAGTCGGTCAGTTTAAAACTATTTGCTCCTAATTCGTGAGCTTTCTCTTTTGCTTTGAAGTATACTGTCTCAATATTCGCCAATTTGTCAACCCCCGTAATTTTTAGTGTGGCAACAAACTTGAGTTCGTTTATATTAGTCGAGGGCTCAATAAAAGCAAAGTCTTTGTCGTCCGACTGTTTTATGTCGTCCGATTGTTTTAAGATTTCAACTGTTTGTCCCAATGTCGAGAATCCAATTAGATTTAAAATTGCAATTATTATTAGTGTCCTCATACTTAAAAATGTCATCTTAAATTTTGAAACTCAATTGTCCCGAAAATGGTTGCCGCCAACGTTTCGTGTTTCTGACGGCTTGGGATTTCGAAGCCGCGTTCTGTCCCACGTGACAGAACGAAGTTAAGAAACA
>JAIENH010000128.1 GCA_019751475.1 Cyclobacteriaceae bacterium | reverse complement strand
TTACCAGTCCTCTGCGCTCTGCCGTTATACTCTCCCAAGCAGTGTTTTCTTTGGGAAGCATAGACATATATAGTTCTCTCCCAACCGGTAGAGAATCTGGTTTAGAAATTTGCCAGTTGCGGATGTAGCGGGTATCATGTTTTGTGATGTCGGGTGCAGCCACTTCTGGCAAACCTTCAGTTGCATTGGGTATCACTGTCAGGTTAGCGAAAACTGCTTCTCCAGGAAACCCAGTGCCAATGCCGATTTTTCCTTCTTGTGTGTTTCCTTCGAGGTATGGAATTTCAAGTGTGGGTTCTGTAGGGCGATTGATATATACTCGCATTTGCTTACCCGACACCACCAGTTTGATATGGTTCCAGTCGTTGATTTTTATTTGTGCGGCCGATTGAAATTCGTGTTGCAAATCCCACAAATTCACGCCATTTGTAATAGCAGCATATTGTACTGCATCAAACGCATTTCGTTTTGAAGCGACTCCCGTGCGCAGATATACGTGTTCAGATTCATTTTTATTTTGCCACCGAAAGTAGATGGTAGGGAACGGTGACGGCTGATTTACCTCCACATCAAATTCAATCGTGCCGTTTTTAAAATTCAAGTCTTTATAAATCATATCACCCGACTCGCCATTGAGTCGCGCTACCCGCAGACCTTTATATTCAGTAAACTGAACTTTTCCGGGTTCGAACTCCCATTTCTCTGCTGTGAATGGAATTGAAATGGCATGCGAAACAACATTTTCATTTTTTGAAGTTTTTGTCTTCTGCGAGAGCGCTGGTGTTGTGACCAAAGAGCTGGCAACTATCAGAAAGCAGAGTAAAAGCGTAGTTTTGTTCATAGTGAGTCTTTGTGCAATAGAATCGAAAATGAAGACCAATGGTTACGGTTCGGGTTGTTCAAGTCTTGTTCATTCCTTATTCAATTTTTAGTACCCTGATAATCAATGGATAGCGAAAGAGAGTTTATTGATAAATGCCTTCAGCAGATTGAGAATAAGTTAGGCTGGGGTCCGAGTAGCAAGTGGCAAAATCAGGACTTTGAAGCGTTGGGTGAGCGTATCCTTGCCGAAACGAAAGTATCCTTAAGTGCCAGCACCCTTAAGCGGGTGTGGGGCAAAGTACGCCATGAAGGGTCGCCTACCTTGGCCACGCTTAATGCACTTGCTCAATTTATCGGCTATGAAAACTGGAGAGCTTTCTCTTTTGATGCTGCACCAACAAAACCCCATTCTTCAACAGCTAAGCCACTGACATCTCCGCTGAAACGTATTTCAAAAAGTGTGTGGGTTATATTGGTTATAGGGTTTGCTGTTGTGTTGTTGTGGTCAATTCAGAGTAGACCTAAAAAACTCAGTTATCAAAATATTTCATTCACCAGCAAGCCGGTCACAAAGGGTTTACCTAATACCGTTGTTTTTCAATACAATGCTAAAGACTCCAATGCCGATTCGGTTTTCATTCAGCAAAACTGGAACCCTGACCGTAGATTTAACGTGGAAAAAGAAAAGACGGAATTCACCAGCACTTATTACACACCGGGTTATTTCCGCGCCAAACTTATTCTTGACAGCACAATCGTAAAAGAGCACGACCTTTTCATTGAATCCGAAGGATGGATGGCTACCATTGACCGAGAACCAATTCCCATATACGTACCACGCAACAAAATTTATAAAAATGACACTTTGTTCATTGACAGCAAATTTTTGGAAGAGCAGCAGATTGATTTGGAGAAGGAGAACCTCTGGACAAGCTTTTACCGCGTAGTAGAAAATGAAGCTGTGCCAAGCGATGCTTTTTCCATGAGTGTGGATGTGAAGAGTTCATTTGCGAAGGGCGCCAGTGTATGCCAGCATGTTCGGATTGTGTTACTGGCCACAGACGGTGTGATGGTAATACCCCTTAGTATTAAGGGATGCGTGGGCGAATTGGGCTTAATGGTGGGCGAAAAATTTGTGGATGGTAAAACCAATGACCTGTCTGCTTTTGGCGTGGACTTTTCAGTGTGGGCCAATGTACGTTGTGAAGTGAGGGATGGTCAGGTTACGATTATTGTAAATGATAAAGTTGCTTATGAAGATGCTTTCAAATCGATAGGAAAAATCGTAGGCACACGAATTCTGTTTATGGGCTCGGGGGAAGTGACGAACTATTCCTTGAAGAAGGTATAGTAACCCCTTCAGCTTTAGGTTACCACACATATCGAGTCACCTTTTTTTATTTCTCCAGTGGAAAGCACTCGTGCTGTAATTCCTCCATGCCCCCGCATGGCATTGTATCCACCCATTCCCAATGCTTCTTCCATGCGCGAGCAAGGGTGGCATTCACCGGTGTATTCAAATACCGCTTCGCCAATTTGAAATTGTTTGCCTTTCAGTGAAAGCAGGTTGATTCCTTCTATCAGGATATTTCTTCGCGTAAGCGTATAATCTAAATCGTTCTTGCCAAGAAACGAAGCCACTGCTGCGATGTGTTCTTTTTGAATGAACGTCACTTGTCGATTGCCACCTTTACTCCGATCGCCTTCCAAACCTTTGTTTTGAATGACCATTGCAGAATCTACCAACCTCACCGGAATCTGTCGATCGGGCCGAACAGAAATAACAACGACCCGTCCGGGCTTTGCAAATTGATTCATCAATTCTTTGATTTCCATTTTTTCACTGGCTTACTGTATGGAACGACTTCGCTTACTGCGTGACCTCATCACTGCGCGGAGTATTTTTACCCACATATTCCAGGCAGAAGCTTTCTTCACTTGTGTGAAGTGATTTTCTACTTTATCGAAAGCATCTTCAATCAACGCATCGTGCAGCCAGCGTATGGCCAGTGGCCAGGTGACCAAGGCAACACCGCTTATATTCATCGTAATGGTGTGCTTAATTTCAGTTTCTCTTGGTCCGCGTTCGATGATTTCAAACTCATGGCCGCCATCAAAGCCGTTTGGTTTAGTGAACTGAAACCGGATGAATTCACCGGGCCGGTAATCTGTTACGAAATACCGAATTGGTCCGTGTCCGCCTTTTGAGCCGACTGAGAGTCCCGCGTCTAGTTTCATGGCAGGCCATTTGTCAGTGGCCAGCATTTTGTCATCGCGGCTAGCCAGTGTTTTAAACAAAGCCGCCAACTCAGCTTTTGGTTGCTGAACGATACGACTATGGACGTTGATGACTTTCATGTTTAAAGAGCAGACGATAGATTTCGTCTTACCGTTTGCGTAAGCATCTGGGCTCACTGTTAATTATTCCGTTAATTTTGTTATCATTCACGAAAGTTACCCATTAACCTAATTATGAAGCAATTTACCGCAGCTCTTTTGCTGATGCTCGTTGCCATCAGTTGTTCCAAACCAGTTGAAACCACCAATGCTCCAAAGGCTAAGACCTATGCAGAGTTAGAAACGCTATTCAAAGAATGGCGGGAGTTTCAACGCCCTCCCTTAAAAGATGGCACACCGGATTATTCGGTTGCCGCTATGAAAAAGCAGCAAGAGGAATTGAGCAAGTGGCAACAACGCTTAAGTAAT
>JAIENH010000035.1 GCA_019751475.1 Cyclobacteriaceae bacterium | reverse complement strand
GTTGGATGCCGCCTTGCGTGGCTGCACGGATGTAACGCATAAAAAAAGCAATACCGCTGGCAGCTAGGACCGTTGAGGCTTTCATTAATCGCTCTTCTACAATGAGGGTTTTTCCCAAGGCATCGAAAAGGTTTTTGATTTGGGTTAATTGCTTTTCAGTCGCACCGCGGTCACACAGACATGTCATCGACTCACCAACCGCGATGGCCGTATTCGGCATCGCGCGGATGATAGGGATTTCCTTTTTCACCTGGTTGTAGATTTCCTCTGTAGAGATGCCGGTGATGGTGGAAACGAGTATATGATTTTTGGGATTGAGAACACCAGCAATTTCATTCAAGAGTCCGCTGAGTTGCTTGGGCTGCACGCACAAAATAATGATCGAAGCATTCTTCACGGCAGCAGCATTATCGCTGGTAAGTTGAAATCCAGTCTTTTTTAAAGCAGCCAGCTTGGCAAGTTGTCTTCGCGTAAGTATAATGTCTTTTGCCAATGCTTGACCCGATGCCACAATGCCCTGCGCGATGGCTATGCCCAAATTTTCAACGCCAAGAATGGCAATTTTAGTTGACTTCATTTTGAGACAGTTTCATTTTTGGTGTAATTCCAGCCACTTTTTTATTTCGATAAACTTCAATTTTCCTTGAGATGAGGCAATTACAAAATCATACTTTTCTTCCTGGCTGGCTTCTATCGCTATGTTAAAGTCAAGCAAAATTAATTGCATAATAACGTAGGCAGTCCGCTTGTTTCCATCGATAAAAGGATGATTACTGATTAGGCTTTCGAAGACAGCTGCGGCTTTGTCAATTGGGTTTGGGTACAATTCATTTCCGTCAAACGTCTGGAAAGGTCGGCTTAATGCTGATTCAAGTGAGCCAATGTCTCTTGTTCCTTTTGCTCCACCAAATTTTCTACGAGCACATCATGGATTGCCATCGCCTGCTCTACTGTAATCATTTGGCCAACCTTTCAAGCAATTCTCTATCTTCCGTCAGTATCCTTTTAAGATTTTTTGTTAATAAAATAGAATCAGGCCTACTTTCAATTTGTTTCAAGTACTGCAGGATGTCGTCTAAAATTCCTTCAGGTACACGATCAAGCGTTTTGTTGATTTCATATTTGATTTCTTCACGTGTCATGAGTAGTCTTAATTTAGCCTCGAAGTTACATTTTTTCGATCGAACATGATTTTAGAATACTGAGGATTTTAGTTGCAATCCGACTGTCTCATCCCATCCAAACATCAGGTTCATGTTTTGCACGGCCTGACCGCTGGCCCCTTTTAATAAATTGTCAGTGACGGAATGAACAGCCAACTTATTTCCTACTTTCTCCAGAAAGATCAAGCATTTGTTGGTGTTCACCACTTGCTTGAGATCGATCATCGTGTCTGCTACGTGTGTGAAAGGATGGGATAGGTAATATTGTTTGAATAACTTCTGAGCTTCTTCGAGTGGCAGCGCGCTTTTCAAAACTGAAGTCACAAAGATGCCGCGCGTGAAGTCGCCACGCCAAGGGACGAAATTTATACTTTCTGTAAAGCCTGGCTGAAGCGACTGAAGTGTCTGGTAGATCTCACCCAAGTGTTGATGCGTAAGTGTCTTGTAGGCAGAGATGTTGTTGGCCCGCCACGTGAAGTGCGTGGTGTCTTGTAGTTTTTGCCCTGCACCGGTAGAGCCGGTAATACCCGTAGTATAAACCTCACCCAACAATCCGGCTTGCGCCAATGGGAGCAGCCCCAGTTGAATAGTGGTAGCGAAACAACCAGGATTGGCAATGTTGTCGGTTTTGCGGATAGCTTCTCGCTGAAACTCTGGTAATCCGTAAACAAACGAGCGGCCTTTCACCGTGTCGCCCAATCGAAAATCATTTCCCAAGTCAATTATCTTAACGGGCTTAGGAAAATCTACTTCACTCAATAGCTTTTTGCTTTCTCCGTGGCCGAGACAAAGGAAGATTACATCCGCAGGCTGACTGTAAGAATCAGTAAATCGCAAATCAGTATCTCCAATCAAATCTCCATGAACATCATGCAACGCCTTGCCTGCCTGACTGCGGCTCTGCACAAAAGCCAACTCGACATGCGGATGGCGCAGCAACAGCCGCACTGTCTCGCCACCGGTGTAGCCTGCTCCTCCGATTATGCCTGCTTTGATTTTGCTCATGACTTTTCTGCTTCTTGACTAACCTGGTGATAGATGGAGGCTTGGTTGCCGAAAATTTTCGTGAACCCTTTCACATCTTCGCCCGTCCAGCCCAGGTTCATCTCACCATACTTTCCAAATTTAGCCGACATCAAATCGTACTTAGATTCGATGCCATTGATTTGAAAACGATAGGGATGCAAAGTAATGGAAACTTCACCGGTTACGTGCTGCTGTGAGCTGCTAAGAAAAGCCTCGAGGTCGCGCATCACCGGGTCAAGGTATTGTCCTTCGTGCAGCCAGTTGCCGTAGAACTGTGCCAACTGATCTTTCCAACTCATCTGCCACTTGGTGAGCACGTGTTTCTCCAAAGCATGGTGTGCTTTAATGATCAACACGGGAGCGGCTGCTTCAAATCCCACACGACCCTTAATGCCAATAATAGTGTCGCCCACATGGATGTCGCGCCCAATGCCGAAGGGGCCAGCGAACGCTTGTAAGTATTGAATGGCCTCTGTGGGGTGAGAAAATTTGTTCTGATTCACTGAAGTGAGCTCTCCTTTGTCAAAGCCAAGTCTCACCTCTTCGCTGCCCGACTTAGTCACTTGTGTGGGCCAGGCTTCCTCCGGCAGCATGCCCAGTGAGCGCAGTGTTTCCTTGCCGCCTACCGATGTACCCCAGATTCCTTTGTTGATAGAGTAACTAGCCTTTTCAAAATTAAACGCTACGCCTTTGGACTTTAGGTAATCGATTTCGGCCTCACGGCTTAATTTCTTATCGCGAATAGGAGTGATGATTTCCAAGCCTGGCGCCAGAATTTGAATCACCATATCGAACCGCACCTGGTCATTGCCGGCTCCCGTACTTCCGTGAGCCACTGCATCTGCTTTCAACTGGTTGGCATAGTTGGCCGCAGCCAACGCCTGCGACAAGCGTTCGGCACTCACGCTGAGCGGGTACGTGCCGTTTTTCAACACATTTCCAAAGACCAAGTACTTGATTACTTTTTCGTAATAGTTTTTTGTTTCGTCTATGGTTTTGTGGGAGGCCACGCCAAGACTAAGGGCGCGCTTCTCAATTTCTTTTACCTCTTCATTGTTGAAGCCCCCTGTATTCACCGTAAGGGTATGCACCTCATAGCCCAACTCCTTTGACAAGTAGATGGCACAGTAAGATGTATCTAAACCGCCACTAAATGCGAGGACAACTTTCTTCATACAAATATTTTGAATTGACTGATTTAGTTTCTGATGTTACGGGCTTGGCGGATTCTCAGTGACTTTACGCCACAAAGCTTCAGTATTTCTACCAGAAGAAAAGGAAACTCAGGATGGAGCTCTTCTTGTCTTCGGGTTTCTTTTCGCCTTCATCTTCTTTTTT
>JAIENH010000586.1 GCA_019751475.1 Cyclobacteriaceae bacterium | reverse complement strand
TTCGGCCCTGTATTAAATCCTGTTGACAATACACGCGTGCCGGGAGGTTCGTCCGGGGGCTCGGCTGTAGCGGTGGCTTCCGGTATGTGCCAGGTATCGTTGGGGTCTGACACAGGCGGCTCCGTGCGGCAACCGGCAGCGTTCTGTGGCACCATCGGCTTGAAGCCAACCTACTCGCGCGTCTCGCGACATGGCTTGGTGGCTTATGGCTCATCATTTGATTGCATTGGGATATTCGCCAACGATGTGGAAGACGTGGCCCGTGTACTGGAAGTAATTTCGGGTGCAGATGAATTTGATAGCACAGTATCTACTACTTCAGTTCCGCCCTACTTGACACAACTTGCAAGTGACAAAAAATTCAACGTAGCCTACATCCGCGATACGATTGAGTCAGATGCGTTGCAACCGGAAATCAGAAAATCAATTCGCGAAGCAATTGATGAGCTTACGTCAAAGGGTCACACGGTAAAAGCTATTGACTTTCCGTTGCTCGAGCACATCCTACCAACGTATTACATTCTCGCTACTGCGGAAGCCAGCTCAAATCTGTCGCGCTACGATGGTGTGCGTTATGGCTATCGAAGTCCTAATACAAAAGACCTTGAATCGCTTTACAAAAAAACACGCAGCGAAGGGTTTGGTAAAGAAGTGCAGCGCAGAATTTTGCTGGGCACGTTTGTATTGACATCCAGCTACTACGATGCTTATTATACCAAAGCCCAAAAGGTAAGGCGTGTGATCAGAGAAAAAACAAAGGAAATTTTTAAGCAGTACGACTTTCTGATTATGCCAACAGCGCCCACCACGGCTTTCAAATTAGGTGAGCATACCGACAATCCCCTGGAAATGTATTTGGCTGATCTGTTTTCTGTGCAGGCCAACGTGGCCGGTGTGCCGGGTATTTCCTTTCCTTACGGAAAAGATAACAACGGTCTTCCCATAGGGCTACAGGCAATGGCCGATGATTTTCAGGAATTGAAGCTTCTGCAATTGGCAAAATTATTGCAGAAGGAATAATCCTTGGTCTCTTTGTATCTTTGCATTGAAAACATATTTTTTAAACTAGGTTACATGACGCGTTGGCTTTTGACAGTGTGCTGGATGGTAATGATGATGGGTGCATGGGCACAAATACCCACACTACCTGATTCAATTGCGGAAGCAGTAGAGTCGGATGCGTTGGCCGGTGATACACTCTCCGATCCATTTCTCTTTGCTTTGCCAATAGAGTATGAATACATACCGGCTGAAGAAACACCCGAGCTGGTGGCTGATCGCCTGAGTTGCATCGAGCGAACCATACCACTGACATACAACAGCAACATTCACGGCTTTATTAATTTCTTCACTATCCGCAACCGCGAGTACACCAAGCTGATGTTGCGAAGGGAGCATCTGTACTTCCCTATTTTTGAAAAATACCTGGCGGAGTACAACCTGCCGGATGAATTAAAGTATCTCTCCATCATTGAGTCGGGGCTCAATCCTCGTGCAGTGTCGCGGGCAAGCGCAGTGGGTCTTTGGCAGTTTATGTCGTTTACGGGTCGGTACTTTGGTCTGCACAATGATTGGTACTTTGATGATCGCATGGACCCGGAAAAATCTACGGAAGCTGCGTGCAAATATCTACGTCAACTGTATTCCATGTTTCATAATTGGGAGCTTGCATTGGCCGCCTACAACTCGGGGCCAGGCACAGTGAAGCGCGCCATCCGCAGAAGTGGTTACAAAAAAACATTTTGGGAGGTGTATAGATATTTGCCGCGCGAAACACGCTCCTACGTTCCACAATTTGTGGCCATCATTTACGCTATGAAGTATGCTGATGAACATAACATGGCAGAAGGCGCGTTGGAGCAATTCATCCCGCACGATACGCTGGCGATTACGAAGTTTTTGCATTTCGATACGTTTGCAAAACTAACAGGCACTTGCACAGAAGAATTACTGCAACTCAATCCATCCGTACGGCACAATGCCATTCCGGATAACGGAAAGAAATACATCATCAGGGTGCCAGTGATGGCAAAAGCGGAGCTGGAGAAAAATAGAACTTCCATTCTTGATTCCGCTTCGAAGGTGGGAAAAAAGGAAGTAGAGCACCTGGCGAAAACTGCTGTGGGTAATACATTCGGTCGCGACCTGGTAGTGTACCGCGTTCGCGAAGGCGATGCACTTGGGTTGATTGCGCAACGTCATCGCGTGCGGCTGGATGATCTGCGAAAATGGAACAACCTGCGAAGCAACATGATACGTACCGGGCAACGATTGAACATCTGGGTATTGCCGTCTCAAAAGGTAACGAAGACTGTTGTACCGTTGCCGGTTAAAAAAGATTCTATCACAGCAAGCTTGATTGCATCGCCATCCGGTGACGAGAAGACATACGTGGTGCAGCCGGGCGATACCTTGTGGGACATCTCCAAAAAATTTCAAGGGCTCACCATTCAAAAGATCAAGACACTCAACAACCTGAAGACAAACAAGCTTCAGCCAGGTATGAAGTTGATCGTGAGCTAAGATGGCCGTCAGGTTGTTCTTATCTCATTCACTTCGCAGAGAATCTACCGGGTTGACTGTGGCCGCACGAAGCGAGCGGTAGCCAACTGTTAAAATCGCGATGGCAAATGCCACTCCGAAACCAATTAAGAATATGGTTGGGCCCAGTTGGATCTTGTAAGTGAAATTATCCAGCCATCCTTTCATTACATACCAGGCAAGCGGTGCGGCAAACAAAAATCCAATCAAAATCAACTTCACATATTCTTTTGAGAATAAAAGTATGATACTCTCCACCGAAGCACCGAGCACTTTCCGCACTCCCACTTCTTTTGTCTTTTGATTAGCCATAAAAGTGGCCAAGCCGAACAAGCCCAGGCATCCAATAAAAATAGCGATGGAAGTAAAAATCGTTATCATGGTTGACATTCTCGTATCTGTCTCATAAAACTCTTTTATTTCTTCATCTAAAAACTTGTAGGAGAAAATATGATTGGGGTAGGCCGCTTCCCACTTCTGCTGAATTTCCTTAACGTTCTCCTTAAAATTTCTAACATCCACCTTCAATGACAGTGTAGAATAATTTCTAGCACTACTTAACAAGACCGTTGGCTCAATAGCCTCGTGTAGAGACATGGTGTGGAAATTTTGAACTACACCCACGATAGGATAGTAAACTTTTCTGCTGCCTTGCCTCATGCGTTGCCCAATAGCATCCGCAGGATTAGTGTAGCCAAGCATACTTGCTAATTTTTCATTGATGATAAAACCTTGCACCGTATCTGCATCAGCAATATTCTTTCCGGCCACTAATTTCATTCCATATAACGGCACATAGTTTACATCAACCGACTTCATCTGAGCATTGAAGTCATTCTCTTTACCTTCCAACCAAAAATTGGTAGACATGACAGCTCCCGATGATGGCGCGAAATTGCAAAGTGCAGCTCCATCAATTCCCTTCAACTTTATCAACTCATCGCGCAAGGTTTTCATTTTGCTCGTACCGTCT
>JAIENH010000150.1 GCA_019751475.1 Cyclobacteriaceae bacterium | reverse complement strand
CCCAATTTTCATTTCCAATGATAGCAATCTTTTCTCCGCCTTGCTCCAGGAAGCGATGCTCGTTCATCAAAATATCAAAGCCCATCGTCTTGTGTGCTTGTACGAGGTCTTGAAAGTTCTGTGCTTTGTCAGCCTGCGTATTCCAACTTCTGTAGTCACCATAGTCGTGATTGCCCGTTACTGAAAAGACTCCAAGCGGGGCTTTTAGTTTGTCAAACACATCGAGATACTCCTTTACTTCTTTGGTTTCATTGTTGACAAGATCTCCCGTAAAGAAAATGACATCCGGCTTTTCTTTCAGCAACATTTCCACACCACCTTTCACAGCTGTCTTGTTCCAGAAACTTCCGGAGTGAATGTCAGACACCTGCCCGATTCGCAATCCATCAAATGCTTTTGGCAGATTACTCATCTTCAAGGTGATTTTTCTTACACGGTAGTCATGCGCACCCGAGACTATGCCATAGACAAACGCAGTGAAAGGCACAGCCGTGGTAGCCAATGCCACCTTTGATAAAAATTCAGAACGGGGAATGGCATTTCCCGGAAGCCCGGGATTGGAGCCTTTGGAAAAATAACTTACTACCCAACGCAAACCGCGCTGCACATCGTCAGCAAAAAGCACGAGCAAGCCCAGTACTTTAGAAAAATAGGTAGCTACGATTCCGGTGATGATAAAATTACGAGCATTGGCATTGAAGCTGTACGGGTTTCCAAACGTCCACCAAAGCAAAGCGAGAATACAAAGTGCCGTAGGCACCCAAAATCCAATTCGCACACCTGTCTTCCACCCGGCCGACCAGTTCCGGCTGGCTGCCAAAACTCCCTGAAAGAAATAGTAATCGATCAGCAGAAAGAAGAGTACGGACAGAAACAATACCATAATCCTGATTTTCATAAAGAAGAAAGTCGTCTCACTATTCGTAAGACGACTTTCCGGTTAAATTTATTTTAGTTCATCGCCACAGAGCCGTCAAGGCTTGGAGCGGGCTTTTCTTTTATCTTAAGCACCCGCTCTTTGAGCTTGGCTACCAGCAGGTAGAGCACTGGCACGAGGAAGAGTGTTAAGAACGTTCCGAAAATCAAACCAAAGATCATCGTCCAAGAGAGCGGGCCCCAGAAGGCCACGTTATCACCACCGAAATAGATATGCGGATTGAATTCTGTGAACAGTGTCACGAAGTCAATATTCAAACCCACCGCGAGCGGAATCAATCCCAACGTGGCAGCCATCGCTGTCAACAACACAGGTGTCATCCGGGTCTTCGATGCCTCGGCAATGGCTTCGCGCAACTCAAGGCCTTGCGAACGAAGCAGGTCGGTAAATTCTACTAACAAAATTCCGTTTCGCACAACAATTCCCGCCAAGGCCATGATACCCACACCCGACATTACGATTGATATCTCCATCTTGAAAAGTGAAAAACCAATCAACACACCAATGATACTAAAAAGAATCTCGGAGAGGATGATCAACGGTTTGCTCGTAGAGTTAAACTGTGTTACCAGAATCATAAAGATCAACCCAAACGCCACACCAAACGCCACACCGAGGAATGCAGATGTTTCCGCCTGATCTTCCTGCTCACCGGTCATCTTGATGGTGACCCCATCCGGAGCTGAGAAAGACTCCAGGCGTCCTTGAATGTCGGCCACCACTTCATTGCCGTTGAAATCGCCCAGCACATTAGACGAAAGGGTGATGACACGCTTTTGATTAATGCGCCTGATACCGGCATAGCTGTTGGAATATTCAATCTTCGCCACTGATGACATTGGCACTTGCCGCACTTGTCCGCCCGAACTCATATCGCGATAGGTCAAAGGAAGATTCATCAACGTGTTGATTTCGTTTCGCTGGCTTTCCTGAATGCGAAGGGTGATTTCGTAATCATCATTATCATCACGAAACTTTGAAACTTCTTTGCCATTGATAGCTGTGTTGAGTGCCATTCCTATCTGCGCAGTAGAAATACCTTCGCGATTGGCTTTCTCACGATCGATCGACACAATGATCTCCGGCTTATCACTTTGAAAATCAGACTTAAGCTCTTCCACACCGGGAATCTGGAGGGAGTCAAGGTAACGCTTCACGCGATCGGCTGTGACCACCAATTGGTCAAACTCCTCGGCTGCTATTTCAATGTTGATCGGTTTACCGGTAGGTGGACCGTTAGCTTCCTGGTTGACAGAAATCTCAGCACCCTTCACACCTTTTACTCCTTCACGTATTTTGTCAAGGTACACTTTCGTGGATTGACCGTTGCGCTCAGCAAACTTTACAAATGCCACGGACACTTTTCCTAAATGTGGCTGAGCCTGATTGCCTGCAAACGGGTCTTCGGCAGCTCCTATAGCAATATTTGTAATGATAGATTCTACGATCGGGTTATTACGACCTACAACACTTACTACTTTCTCCTCCACAATATTTGTTACAGAATCCGTCACGCGCTGGTCGGTGCCAATCGGCAGAGTGACATACGCATAAATAAAATTTGGATCACCGGTAGGGAAAAACACTACGGGAGGTTTGCGAATGCCGGTGAAGATGATGGAGAAAATGAAAAGGAATATGACACCCACCACTACCCAAATCGGACGATACTTCTGCAAGAGTGTAGCCAAGATATTCTTATAACCAGCCTGCACACGCGGCCAGAAATCAGTTTGAAAGTGTGAAATCACTCGCACGAGATAAAAATGATACAAGGCATACACACCAAACATAAACACGGTAAAATTGCCCATGCCAAACCAACCCACGATGTAGCTCATCAATGCCAATGACCCCATGACAACGGCTGTGGTCTTAAAGCCACGTGTCAGCTTGCTTTTGCCTTCGTGATCATGATTGTGCTCGGTCATAAAGTCAGCAGCAAATACAGGGTTGATGATATAGGCCACGAGAAGTGATGCAAGCAAGGCAACAATCAACGTGATCGGCAGATACACCATGAACTTACCAATGACACCAGGCCAGAACGCCAGCGGCACAAAGGGCGCAAGCACTACAAGCGTGCCCGAAAGAACCGGCAGGAACACTTCGCCTGCTGCAATCTTGGCTGCTTTGCGAATCGGCACTTTACCGTTATCAAACACACGGTGCGTATTTTCAATCACCACGATGGCATCGTCCACCACAATGCCGAGCGCCAGCAAGAAAGAGAAGAGCGTCATCAGGTTAAAGGTGAAACCCAATGTAGGAAACACCAGGAACGCAATGAAGCTGGAGATAGGCACCGACATGGCTACGAAAATGGCGTTGGTAGCACCCATGAAAAACATAAGAATGATGGTCACCAGTACGAAACCAATGATGATGGTGTTGATCAAATCGTGCAACGTAGTGCGCGTATTTTCCGATTGATCGGCCGTGATAGTAACATCCGTACCGGGAGGCAAAATGTTTGCTTTGAAATCTTTTACAATCTCGTTGATCTGGTCAGAGGCAATGATCAGGTTTTCACCGCTGCGCTTCACAACGTTCAGCGTGATTACGTT
>JAIENH010000609.1 GCA_019751475.1 Cyclobacteriaceae bacterium | reverse complement strand
ACGGATTCCCCGGCTTCACACTTCATCGTGAATTGGAATTGTATGCCAAAGCTGGTGTGCCGAATAACAAGATACTTCAAAGTGCTACTATTACTTCAGCAAGAGTAGCGGGTATCGAAAGTGAAGTAGGTTCTATTGAAGTGGGGAAGAAAGCCAACCTGATTTTAGTAGCGGGTGACCCGGTGAAAGATATCAGTGATATACGAAAGGTGGAACTCACCATGAAGGGCGGCAACTTGTACGATTGCAAGACCATGTACCAATCCTACGGGTTTGGATTCTGGAAATGAGAATCTTCTGCAAGTAACTTTTATAGTAGAAGTGATTGGGCTGAAGAAAACACCAGATAAAGTCCGGCAATCATTCCCAGGAGGGTATCCACGCGAAGCATGGAGTGAAGAAACCCTGACCGTTTGGCGTTTCTGATTAAAAGCCAGGCGAAGACCAACACCAGTGCAACGCCTGCAAGTAGTTTGATGTATTCCACAGCGTTAAGGTACAAAAAGGCCTTTAAATTTCATTCAGTAGGATTCTCATCCGTACTTTCTTCGAGTATTTCTCGCGCGCGGTCACGGTCTTTTTCAAATACATGTAATTTCACTCCAGGGAAGATGTCATTGCGCAAAGGATAGAGAATTTTCTTCCGTGAGGAAACAAGGTATGCCGTACGCATCCAGTTTGGTTTTGGCAAGATTGGCCATCATCACCGTGTCATAGGCTTGGTAAACCACAATTTTCCCTGCTTCATCACTCATACCCTCAACCTACGAATTTTTTCCCGGTCATGAAATTTTGACTGATGTCATCGACACAGAGCCCATGACGATCTTATCATTAAAGAACGCAACGGACTCCTGTTCGTCTTTCAAGCCAAGTATGTACATCAGCGGCAGGTAATGCTCCGGAGTAGGTATGGCGAGCGAGGCACCCGCCCCTAACGATGTGTATTGCTGAAGTGCTGCATGATTTTCGGTTGTAATCAGACTTTTGAAAGTTGTATTCATTTCTTCTGCCCAATCGTAACTGCTGGCAGGTTGTTGCCAATTGAGCGCGCGGAGATTGTGTACCATGTTTCCGCTGCCAATGATCAGCACGCCTTTTTTCCGCAAGGCAGAGAGTTCTTTCGCCAATTCATAATGATACTTGGGGCCGTAGGCGTAGTCGAGGCTAAGCTGAAGCACCGGCACGTTAGCTTCAGGAAACATGCGCTTCACTACTGACCATGTGCCGTGATCAAGACCCCACTCATGGTCTAATTCCACCTTAGTGGTGTGTACCAGGTGGGCTGCTTCGGCTGCCAATGCCGGATGACCAGGTGCCGGGTATTGCACCTCAAAGAGCGGCTGCGGAAAACCATAGAAGTCGTGAATAGTGCGCGGTTGCTCCATCGCAGTGATTTGTGTACCATGAGTAAGCCAATGGGCCGAAATGCATAGCACTGCGGCCGGAGTTTTCATTTTTTTACCAAGCATCTCCCATTGCTGACTGAATTCATTGTCTTCAATGCCATTCATAGGCGAACCGTGACCGATGAAGAGCAAAGGCGTTTTCTCGTCTTGCGAGGGGAGGTTGGTTTGTAAGTCTTTGATTAATGTCATTGGGTTGGCAACAACGTTTCAGGGCAAATAGTTTATGAGCTTCGCTTACAACGATTCAAATTCCTTATTTTTGATTTATCAATGAAGTCTCTTCAGCAACTTTTACAGGAAATTGATTCTTTACACAATCAGTTGAAAAAACTCAGTCCCTTGAAGACAGAGGACCAGGCTCGCCTTTGGAAAAAATTCAGGTTGGAGTGGAATTTCAATTCAAATCACATTGAGGGAAACACACTTACCTACCCGCAAACTGAGCTATTGCTAATTTTCGGTAAAACAACGGGTGACCATGACATGCGAGAGTACGAAGAGATGAAAGCGCACGATGTGGCCATTGAGCTAATAAAGAACTATGCAAATGATCAAAGCCGTGAACTGACAGAAGCCGATGTGCGCGAGTTGAACAAGATAATTTTGGTTAGACCATTCTGGGGCAATGCGCAAACTTTGGATGGACAGCCCACTCGCAAACTTATTCAACCTGGCGAATATAAACGTGAACCCAACTCGGTGTTACTTCAAAATGATGAAATGTTTCACTATGCCTCCCCCGAAGAGACACCGGCTAAAATGAATGAATTGATGTCGAAGTACAGAGATATTGTCGCAGGGAGTTCACTTCACCCGGTAGAGATTGCCGCGAGATTTCATTATGACTTTGTGAGGATACATCCATTTGATGATAGCAATGGAAGAACAAGTCGTTTATTAATGAACTATGTACTGTTACGCAAAGGCTATCCACCAGTGGTCATTAAATCTACCGATAAACGAGCTTATTTGAATGCTTTAAATCGGGCCGATACGGGAGAGATAGTTGCTTTTGTTGAATACATCGCAATAGAATTGACTTGGTCATTAAACATCAGTATTAAGGCTGCAAAGGGTGAGAGTATTGAAGAGGTTGATGATATAGAGAAAGAGATAAGCGTTTGGGCAAAAAGTAAGGAAACAAGAGGCTCAAGAAAAGTTAAAACGTTAGAAGCGATCAGGGCCGTGTTCAACAGTGGAATAAAAGCTCTTTTGCTAGAAAACAGTAATCAGATCCAAAAGAATTTCGGGAAGCTTTTTGAAAGATCGCACATTGACATTTCGTATTCACCTTTTGGTGGCCAAACTAAATTGAGAAAGATTACCCCTTCTCAGCTTGCTGAATTTGTCGATGAAATTATTGAAAGAAACTATTCTAGTTTTCCACCTGGAGTCGATCAATTTACCTTTGAAAGAAACGATGGCTCTTTAATCATTACGAATGCCCTAGAGGGATTTCCTGTTGAGAATGGATCTTTTAACATTGGAAATCAGATAAGGATTATTTTTGGACTAGATTCATACACCATTAATTATGGTGAGGATTTAAACATTGTCAAATCCTATGACGCGTTTTTAAGCGATAATGAGTTAAAGAGTATCGTAAGTGAATCTTTGAAAAGTACCTTTAATAGAATTAAAAAAGAAGAGATGAGATCTTAACATCCGATAGTCAAGGATTCAAAAATAGCTGGATCAAAAGTCGAGTAAATAAAGTCGTTTTCCTTTGTAACAATCCCTTACCCTCACCGTCTTGTTGCTGTAATCGATGGACTTGGAGACTTTTCAAAACCTGGTTTTCCCTGTAAAAAACAAGCTTTTTCGCTTTGCCTATCGACTTTTGGGCAGCAGCGATGATGCCAAGGACGTTGTACAGGAGGTATTTATAAAGGTTTGGAACGGTCGTGAGCAGTTGAATGAAATCCAGAACCTCGAAGCGTGGTGCATGCGCATTACTAAAAACATGTCGCTGGACCGGCTTCGGCAGCAGCAACGCAGACCTACTGACCCGCTGGAAAACGGGATGAGTGTGCATCACGAAACAATGTCTCCCTTGGAGAAAACAGAAATGGGTGAAAGTATGAAGCGAATAGA
>JAIENH010000053.1 GCA_019751475.1 Cyclobacteriaceae bacterium | reverse complement strand
CTGACTTTCGCCAAGTGGTCTTTTCACAGAGCTTCTTTATTTACTCACTAATCCCAATCAAATCCATCATAAAGGCCTGGCGCATGGCCTCTTCTTTTATAGCTCGGAAGCGACCCGAAGCGCCCCCGTGACCCGCATCCATATTGGTATAAAGCAATAGCACATTCTTATCGGTTTTCATCGCGCGAAGTTTCGCTACCCACTTGGCTGGTTCCCAATATTGCACTTGGCTGTCATGCAGACCGGTAGTTACGAGTAGGTTTGGATAATCTTTTTTCTCTACCTGGTCATATGGCGAATAGGAGAGCATATACTCGTATTGCTCCTCGATGTTCGGGTTGCCCCACTCACGCCACTCGAACGTGGTAAGCGGAATAGTCTCGTCCATCATGGTGGTGATCACATCCACAAAAGGCACGGCTGCAATCACACCTTTATATAAGTCAGGGCGCATGTTAGTGATAGCTCCCATTAGCAATCCACCAGCACTGCCACCGTAGGCAAAGAGCTTGTCTTTAGCTGCATACTTGTTGGCCACCAAGAATTCTGAGCAATCAATGAAGTCGGTAAAGGTGTTTTTCTTCTTCATCATTTTTCCATCTTCATACCATTGGCCGCCCATTTCCTGTCCGCCACGAATATGTGCTAATGCATATACAAAACCACGGTCTAGCATACTGAGGCGATTGCTGCTGAAAGATGCGTAAGACGTGGAGCCATACGAACCGTATGCATATTGAAGGCATGGGTTGGTGCCGTCTTTTTTGAATTTGTCTTTGCGGTACACAATGGAGATGGGAACCTTTGCACCATCTTTGGCTGTGGCCATGACGCGCTCCGTCTGGTATAAGTTAGCATCAAAACCACCGAGCACCTCACGCTGCTTCAACAATTTTTTCTCCTTCGTGTCCATGGTATAATCATAAGTCGATGGTGGGGTAGTCATGGACTGATAGCTGTAGCGTATTGTCTTTGTGTCGAATTGTGGATTGAAATCAATACCGGCAATGTAAGCAGGTTCACCAAAGTCAATGCTGTGCTCTGACTTGTCTTTCCATTGAATGATGCGGATTTTCGTCAAGCCTTCAATTTCCTCTTCAATGGCGAGGTAGTCTTTGAAAAGCTCAAAGCCCCGTAAAAAAACATTATCGCGATGAGCGATCACATCTTTCCAGTTGGCCTTGCCGGGCTTGGTCTCGGAGGCTTCTACCAGACGGTAATTTTTGCCATCAGCATTGGTGCGGATATAAAATTTATCACCGGCATGATTCACCTCGTATTGCACGTCATTCTGAATTGGCTCAATGACTACGGGTTTGCTATTAATATTGTTGGCGTCAATGAACTGTACGAAAGATGCATCCTTGCGCCCAGAGTTTATAAAAATATATTTGTCTGACTTTGACTTGTTGATATACGAAGAAAGTGTTTCATCTTTTTCTTCATAGATAAGTTTGTCGCTGGAAGTTTCGCCCAGCGCATGGCGGAAGATCTGATTTGCCCGAAGTGTCTCTGCGTCTTGCTTACCATAGAAAACTGTTTTGTTGTCATTGGCCCACGCTACATTACCACTGGTACCATCGATTTTATCTGCTAACATTTTTCCAATGGTCATGTCCTTGAACTTAATGGTATAAAATCTGCGGCCCACTGTATCCAGGCAAATGGCCACAAGGTCATGCTTGGGACTGTGCACCGTGAACATGTTGAAGTACTTCTGGTTTTTGCTCATCTCGTTGCCATTCGCGATCACTTCTTCCGCTCCTTCCATCGATCCTTTTTTGCGGCAATACACCGGGTAGTCGCCCCCTTCTTCAAATCGGGTGTAGTAGAAGTAGTCATCTTCCTGGTAAGGCACCGATTCATCTTTTTCTTTGATGCGGGCCTTCATCTCATTGTATAGCTTCTCACGAAATGCTTTCGTGTGGGCTGTCATCGTGTCGAGATATTTGTTTTCGGCAGTGAGGTAGTTGATAACAGCAGTATCCTCACGCTCTTTCAGCCAATAGTAATTATCAACCCGTTTGTGACCGTGCTTGGCTGTGATTTCAAAAGGCTTGATGGCCGCCACGGGAGGCTTCACATCGGGGAATTTGTTTTCAACAGGTTTGTTGCATGCACCAATTATCAGTGTGCAAAGAAAAAGAAGATTGAATTTTTTCATCTGTTGAAGGATAGGTAAGAAATAAAATTTGCCTGCCGTAAGGAAGTTGGCTTATAAATCAAGTGGGCGAATGTCAGAAAATATTAGCTCTCAAAAAAGCCGATTTTCCTTAAAAACAGCCCTTGTGTAAGAGAATGCTTCTTTTCGCCTCTATCGTCTCAATGAGAGAAAGCCTGTACGGGTCTTGCGGCCACTGGTGAACTCAATTTTATAGAAATAGGTACCCGTGGGCAGTTCTCCACCGCTCTTATTTTGGCCAGAGAAAAACACGGTGGTGTTATCGTAGTTTTCACCTTTCCAAACTTCATCACCCCACCGATTGTAGATAGACACTTTGTTTTGTTTGGTCTCCGGAATCAAATTGATATAATCAATCACAAAAGCAGGATTGAATGTATCACCATTTGGTGAAAAGGCATTGTAAACTATAATGTCACCGGTCACATCAATTTCAAATTGCTGGGTGCTGCAATTGCCATTGCTATCGCATGCGCGGATGGAGAAAGTTTCTCTTCCGGAAAATGTAATGCCATCGTAGTTGAGTTTCAATACGCCATTGATAATGGTAGCCGTGGCACCGCTGGAGGGAGGATCGACAATTTGAATTGAGCTTACGTTGAGCGTGCTGTTCGTGGTGGTGATGAGGGAAACCAGATTGAGTTCAGCACTGCCGCCCACTTGTGTTGCTAGTGGACTGGGATTGATAACGGGAGGCTGTGTGCAAGGACCAGAGATAGTGACGGTTACGGGCGTGCGCGTACTTTCGCACGTTCCATTGTTAATTGCCACAAAGTAATCGGTGGTTGCAGCAAGAGAAGGCGTTACAAAAGTCGCATTCGTTTGACCGGAGATGGGTAAACTGCCAGTTGAAACGGTGTACCATCTGTATTGCCCGGCCGTACCTCCTGAGGCTGATAGCGCGATAGTAGAAGGTGAACAGCCCGAAGCACCCGTAACAGTGGGTGCGGACGGCAATGGATTAATGGTAGCCGTAACGGGAGTGCGTGCGCTTTCGCATGTACCGTTATTGATAGAAACGAAATAAGTTGTTGTGACTGAAAGCGAAGGTGTGGTGTAAGTCGCATTGATTTGACCTCCAATGGCTGTTCCTCCCGTAGCGACTGTATACCACCGATACTGTCCTGCCGTTCCGCCTGAAGCGGTGAGCGTGAGTGAGGAAGGCGCGCAACCTGAAGCTCCCACTACGGTGGGCGCAGTGGGTAATGCGTTTATGGTTGCAGCCACAGAGGTTCTTGTGCTTTCGCAAATCCCAGAATCAAAGATGGATACGAAATACGTAGTGCTATTGGTAAGAGAAGGTGTTGTAAAAGAAGGG
>JAIENH010000636.1 GCA_019751475.1 Cyclobacteriaceae bacterium | reverse complement strand
GTAATTTGGTGCAAAGCCATTCTCAAACGTGTAAATCTCGTTGTAGGTACCAACCGAAACTGTGTGTTTGCCCGCGTAGATATCCAAGTTATCGGAAATTTGAATAACGTCAGTGTTTAATATGTTATTGGCAGAAAATGGCTCGTATCCAAATGAAGTCAGAAATTGCCCGGTTCCATTACCTATGTCAACCATCGGGAAGTTGATAGTTCCGGTAGGAATCTCTCGAAAATCCCGAAAAGCTGAGTACCCTACCTGAAATTTATTTGCAAACTTGTTCCCAAAATTGCTGTTTAATTCTGCGGTAAATGAGCTCAAGTTATTATTGATTCGGTAGTAGGCTCCGAGGAATGGCATCCCTGTTGGCCCAGGGCTTCGTGTATTGAAAATTGAACCGCTGCTAGAAGGGACTACATCGCGATATGAGTTCAGGTAATTATACTTAAGTGTAAGCTTGTGAATATTAGATATATTATAGTCAATTTTCACGGCAGCCTTATCGCTGTTTGTTAGGAGGTCATAGTTTTCATATGGCCCGGCATTAAATCCATAGTTCGACTGAAGAAAAGATCCCAGGGCATCCAGATCGCTTGCCTGAACAGCCGAAACATTTGTACCGGATAGTCCGGGTCTAGATGCCAGAAACTGCGTTCCAGGATCACTTCTTCTCTCCGCTTCAAAGTTTACGAAGAAGAAAAGTTTGTCTTTCACAATTGGACCACCAATGCGAAACCCCGTGTTTCTTACACTGAAATCCTGTAGCTTACTTTCTTGATTCCGCACTTTGCTATTCACCATATTCTCATTGCGGAAAAAATGATAAACGGAACCTGTTATGTCATTCGTACCGCTTCGGGTTACAACATTTACGCCAGCACCTGTGAAACTACCTTCCCTTACATCATAAGGAGCCAAGCTCGTTGTAATCTGATCGATTGCATCCAAACTAATAGGCTGGGCATTTGCTTGCCCTCCAACCGTTCCTGACAGACCGAATGCGTTGTTGAACAAACCCCCATCAACCGTGATGTTATTGAATCCAGAACTTCTTCCGCCAAAACTATTTCCATTTGCTTGTGGCGTAAGCCTTAGATAATCGCCAAAGCTTCTGCTTAATGTTGGTAGTTGGGTAATTTGCTTGGTTGATATGTTTGTGATCGCACCTGTTCTGTCAGCGTTTATCAACGAACTTGCCGATACCACAATTTCTTGCAACTCGGATCCCGATTCCGCCAAAGTGAAATTGACTGTAGAGGTCACGCCCAGACTCAAGAAAATATCAGTCTTTTCTTGAGCTTCAAAACCCACAAAAGAGATAGTGAGCTTATACGGTCCACCAATCCTGGCGTTAGGGATCGCATAGCCGCCATCTTCACGAGTAGATGTGCCATACTGGGTGCCAGAGGGCACGTGAATTGCAATGACGTTTGCTCCAGGCAAACCGACACCCTTGTTGTCATTAACTTGGCCACTAATGCTTGCTGTTGTCACCCCCTGGGCTAATAGCCCTCCTAGGGCAACTAACACAAGGCAAAACGTTGATAGTAAATGTTTCATCATAAGTATTGTATTAAGTCATTGATTTATAAAAGCTCACAAAAGTATTAGTTAAATGATGCCCCGGTTTTACCCCCCCTTTAAATGTTGCAAACAAGTTGTTAACAATTCGGTAACATTGAAAAACCGCTCAACCGATTGCTGGTTGCGAAGGCACTTATTTAAGCCTATCGTTGCCTTGAACCCTTAAACTTATAAGTCAATGAAGAAGCTAATGCTTGCCGTCTTTATTCCTTTATATCTGTCTGCTGCCCATGCCCAGGTAGACCTTTCCTATTATTTGCCAGAAGGTGTGACCTACAATCCGTCTATCCCTACCCCTGCTTCTATAGTGGGTCATGAGGTGGGTGAGTGGCACATCAGCCATGACCGGCTTGTGAACTACATGTATGCTTTAGACCGAGCCTCTGACAGGATCACCTTGGAGGTGACTGGCCAGACCTATGAAGCCCGGCCCTTACTGCTTCTTACCATAACATCTCCCAAAAACCACCAGAACATCGAGGCTATTCGCCAGCAGCACCTCCAACTCATCGACCCCTCTAAATCTGGCTCCTTGGATGTTAAAAATATGCCAGCCGTTTTCTACCTCGGCTGTAGCATCCATGGCAATGAGCCCAGTGGTGCCAATGCGGGTCTCGTCATGGCCTATCATTTGGCCGCAGCCCAAGGACCCGAAATCGAAAAGTACCTTGACAACACTGTCATCTTATTTGACCCTAGCTTTAATCCTGACGGCCTTACCCGTCACTCCGGGTGGGCCAACTCGCGCAAGAGCAGACTCGTTTCGCCCGACCCCAACGATATGGAACACAACGAATATTGGCCAGGCGGACGTTTTAATCATTATTGGTTTGACCTAAACCGCGATTGGCTCGTGGCACAATTGCCCGAGTCGCAAGCGCGGATTAAAAAATATCAGCAGTGGAAGCCCAATGTTCTTACCGACCACCACGAGCAAGGCACTAACGCTACCTTTTTCTTCATGCCAGGCGAGCCCACACGTGTCCATCCTGTGACACCAGAAAAAAATCAGGACCTGACGCGTAAGATGGGCGAATATCACGCAAAGGCTTTGGATCAGATTGGCTCACTTTATTTCACCCAAGAAGGCTACGATGACTTTTACTATGGCAAAGGTTCCACCTTTCCTGACATTCAAGGTGCTATAGGCATTTTGTTTGAGCAGGCTAGCTCACGGGGTCACGCACAGGAAAGTGTTAATGGCATCCTGACATTTCCTTTCACCATCCGCAATCATTTCGTCACCATGCTCAGTTCACTGAAAGCTGTGAACGAATTGCGTGAAGAACTTCTCAACTACCAACGTGATTTTTACAAGGGCGCTTCCGCGGAAGCGGCCAAAGACCCGGTAAAGGCGTACGTATTTGGATCGAAAGACAAAGTGAAAGTATATCACCTGGCAGAAGTATTGTTGCGACAAAAGGTAGATTTCTACAAACTCCCCTCTTCGCAGACCATCAATGGAAAAAACTTTGATGTAGAATCAAGCTATGCTGTGCCGCTAAACCAAAACGAATACCGGGTGGTTAAAGGCATGTTTGGCAAAATCACACAATTCAAAGACAGCTTGTTCTATGACATCTCCAGTTGGACGTTGCCCCTGGCATTCAACCTCGACTACGAAGAATTGAAAGCGCCCCCGGCCCTAGGAGAAAAAGTAACGCAACTGCAAATGCCCGTGGGAAAAATCATTGGAGAGAAAAGCAAATACGCGTACGTGTTTGAAACGTATGGCTACTATTCTCCTCGTGCGTTGTATCGCCTTACCAGTCACGGCATACGCACCAAAGTATCGACCGATCCTTTTTATCACGCTTCGGGAAAACGATTTGAGCCTGGCGCCATCATGGTATCACTGGACAATCAAGATAAAAACCCTGACCAGATTGAAGTGTACATACGGGAGATTGCCG
>JAIENH010000232.1 GCA_019751475.1 Cyclobacteriaceae bacterium | reverse complement strand
GAATACATCAACGAGAGAAGGGCCCACTCGGCCAATACCGGAAAACACCGTCATGCCGAATCGCTGATAAACAGGGAAGCGGAACTCTACTTGAAAAGCCAACAGGTTTTTGTCCAAATACCGGCCATCATAGTAGCCTCGCATAAATGTGCCCGAACCAATACTGGCTAAATCACGCACGGGCGTGTCGCCCACCGTAGCAATCAAGTTGGATTGGAAGGCCAGCACATTCTTCTTGCCTATCGGAAAGTATTTCCGCACATCCAGGTTGTGAATCGAAAAATTAAAATCGCTGCCAAGAAAGCCCCGATAGTAGTTGTGAATATATTGTACGTACAGCCCGCGCGATGAACTAAAAGCATTAGTACGACTATCCCACGTGATCAGAAAGCCTGCGCCCGATATTTTTTCTCCATTGCGACCCGTTACCGCCTCCTGGTCAAATAGACTTGTGCCGTCTTTGTTGTATTCGAAATTGAATACGTTTTGAAATTCATAACCGACACCCAGGTAGAAGTCAGAAAAAATCTTGCGAAGCAATTGTGGGTAGATATTGAATTGACTGATGGTATAGCTTTCCTGATTGGTTGATGGGGTGCCGTTGCCAATACCCCAAAAACGATCGGGAAAATGGCTGTATGAAAGCAGCGTATGGAGGATAAACTTTTCGTTGGGAAAATATACATATCCGTCACTGGCACAAACCAACTGCTTTCGGAGTGTGTAGAAGGTAACATTCTTAAAATTAGACGTGCGTGTGGTAGAGTCTTTCCACAGTTTGAAAAAATAGGTGCCTGCTACACCTGCACCCCATAGATACTCGGGTGACTTTACAATGACAGGAAAGAGTACAAGCTTTTTTTCCTTTTTGGGCGCGAAGACCAGCCCATCATTCTGGGCTACCGCATGAAGAAGGGAGGCCAGCCATAGACTGATAACAAAGAAAAATCGCTTAATGAATAGTAACATGTAGTACGTACCAACCGACAACAGTCCCGCGCTATTGTTTTTGCGGATGTGATCTTTTTTGGAAGAACGTACGAAGGTAGTTAAAGACCGACCCGTCTTTGCTCAGCGTAGAGAAAAAATTATCGGGCAGCTTATATAATTCCGCCTGACGGAGGCGCTCATAAAATGCATCGCTATTTCCCGTAAGGGCATTTTCAGGATGGAGAATAATGGCTGCGCCTGATTCACGGACGATTTCTTTCAGCGCTTCGTGATGCTCGTTTGAAAAAGCCGGATCAATGATGATGATATCAATAGAGTGCTTGCGAATATGTGCCAGTAATTCATCTTTCAATGCGCCCCTGGTAATGAATGGCTCGCGCTTTACTTCTTTTGAGTAGGGCACCTGATGTTGATAATGCTGAAGATAGTAGCCTTGTGCTTCCAGCAGGGAATGATATACAGGATCGGATGGAAAGGCATAACCGGGTGTATGCGGCAGCGTAGTAAATAGCTGGAGTCGTGCCTTCATCCGCGAGGCGAGCTCCATTGCCCACGCATATCCCTCAAAATACGGTGTGTTGACCGAGAAGGGATAAAGCAGTGTGCGCGAGAAGGTCATTCCGCCTTTTGAGCGAAGTAAATCCCTAAGTCACGCTATCCGGCAGTAAATAATTCGATTTGCTCCAGCACCTGGTCAAGACCGTAGGTCATAGCAAGCGCATACAGCATGTTGAGTTTTTCGCGGGTGCGCTTCAGTCGCATTTTAATGGCGCTGGCAGATACGTTCAGTTGTGTTTGCAGTGCTTCGATCGATTCGCCTTGAAGGTATTTCAGGTTCAATAGGTTTCTCTCTTTTTCCGGCAAGGCATTGATGAGTGAATACATGATTAACTCCTGTTCGCTGCGATCGCTGCTCTCCTCGGCTACGGGTGAAAGATCATAGGTGTCATCCTCGCTTGTTACATTTTCTTCCAATGCCTGAAACTGGTGCCGACCGTTCTTTTTCAGGGCGGCCAGGCAGTGGCGGTGCGTGATGGTATAGAGCCATGTGGAAAAAGAAGATTCGCCTTTGAACGAATGAAGATTATCAAAGGCTTTCATCAGCGCTTCCTGCGCCAGGTCAAACGCTTCCTCCTGGTTTTTGGTAAACGAATATGATTTGTGAAATACTTTTTTGTAGTAGCGATTGTACAACTCGCCCAAGGCATGGCGGTCGTCTTTGCGAATGGCATTTACCAATTCTTCATCGCTGGCGGTAGAGAGGCTGGTGATTGACATATTATTTGCGATTAGGTTGAACAAAAATAGACCTGCCCCGAACTGCGCTCCGAGAGCATAATACCGATTTTAAAAATCCAGTGATTCGCGTAAGCGTACGAGAATTGCGTAGTGGGATAGTTAAAAAATGATGTATCCTGAGCTGATTTCACATTACTTTGCCCTTTCATACTATGTCTTTGACCATCGCATCGTTAAATTCAGGCAGTAACGGCAACTGTTACTACATCGGCAATGCAAACGAGGCCGTGCTGATCGATGTCGGCATCTCGTGCCGGGAGACGGAGAGACGCCTGAAGCGATTGGAGCTTTCCATCAAAAAAGTGAAGGCCATTTTTATCACGCACGAACATGCCGACCATATCAACGGGCTGCATAAGCTGGTGAAGAAGCATAAAATACCTGTGTTTGTCACAGCCCATACGAGGCGGCACGCGTCACTGAGTTGGAGTGAGGGCTTGGCCGGTAGCTTTCAGGCGTACGAGCCGGTGAGGGTAGGGGCACTGAGTGTCACCGCCTTGCCCAAATTTCACGATGCCGTTGACCCGCACAGTTTTATTGTCTCACATGCGGGTGTGAATGTGGGGGTATTTACTGACACGGGCCGTTTGTGCGAAGACCTGGTGAAGAATTTTAAGCTTTGCCATGCGGCCTTCCTGGAGTCGAACTATGACGAGTACATGCTGGAGATAGGTGGCTACCCGCTTGCACTGAAGAACCGGATCCGTGGAGGCTTTGGGCACATCTCCAACCGGCAGGCGTTGCAGTTATTTATGGAGCACCGCCCTACCTTTATGACTCATCTGCTGCTGTCTCATTTATCCAAGAATAATAACAAGCCCGAGATCGTAGAGCAGTTATTTGCAGCCGTGGCCGGCACGACTAAAATTGTGATTGCCACGCGCTACCAGGAGACGGACGTTTTTCACATCGATGGCCGACCGGTGCCGCACCAAATTCACCAAGCAAAGAAGCAGCAATTATCGCTGTTTGATGCGTAGCTAAGCTGTTGTTTCTCATTTCTTACTAAATCGTAGAACAAATCAAGTTTCTTTTCGTATACTTGTTCTACAATTTAGTAACTAATATATATGATTGAAACAAAATTGGGCGAATTTGAGGAAGTTATCCTCTTGCTGGTAGGTATTCTGGGCGAAGGTGCTTACGCTTTTAAAATTGCAGAAGAATTTAAAAGTCAAACAGGGCGCTCCATCTCCATTGGTGCTACGCACTCTACCCTCGACCGCCTGGAGACCAAGGGC
>JAIENH010000587.1 GCA_019751475.1 Cyclobacteriaceae bacterium | reverse complement strand
CTTACTGAAGTTATTGTGAACGCCCTTATTGCTTCTGGACTTGTGCTCACTTTTTTGCTACTGAGCATAATGCTCGGAAAAAAGAACAAGCATCATCCGGATTTTTTTCTCATTGTCTACTTGGGCTTTTCGGTTGTCAGGCAAATCTATCTCTATATTGAAGCCCAGGGTTTACTGAATGAAAGCTATTGGATGATTTTGGGCAAGTCGCACTACTTGTTGAATGCGCCTATATTCTTTTTCTATGTGTATTCGTTAACCAGCGAGCAAAGCCTTTCAAGGAAGTGGTTTGTAATCGTGTTCATTCCATTTATTGCCTATTTCTTCAATTTCCTCTACCATTACTTCTGGTTGTTTGATAGGTCGTCCATAACATTTCACAATGGGCTTTTGTACTTAGACGGTCAATTATCACAACCTTGGGCATTTTTTGTTTTTCTATTTTTAATAATTGACCCAGTATTTATTACACTATTTCATGTTTTGCTAAAAAGATATAAGAGGCGCATCCGTGATTCATTTTCTTCCGTTGATAAAATAAACCTCAATTGGTTGAAAGTAATTTTTAACATCTGGTTGGTCTCTGCTGTAGTGCTGGTGCCAATCAGCGTACTTACTATTGGAGGTGTTATTGGCTTACCAGTTGAGTTAATGCAAGTGTTGATAGAGGTATCGAATGTTGCCTTCCTATTTATTTTAGGATTTTATGGATTTAGACAAACCGCAATATTTTCGAATCTTGACTTGGCAAAGTCGCTGGAGGTAAAAGTGCCAGTTAGTTATGAGAGGTCGGGGCTAAGCAAAGAGCAGGCGTCCCATCATCACGTGAAACTACTTGCTTTAATGAAGGAAAGGAAACCGTATCTGAATGGCGAGCTAAGTGCTGGCGAGTTGGCGGAGCAACTGAATATTTCTATCAACCATCTTTCACAGGTGCTTAGTACAGTCCAGCATCAGAATTTCTTTGACTTCGTAAATAGTTATCGGGTTCAGGAGGTTATTGAGAAAATGAAGAACCCACGAAATGGGCACTTAACATTGTTGGCGATGGCGTTGGACTCTGGATTTAACTCTAAGACTTCTTTCAACACAATTTTTAAGAAAGTCACACGTACTACCCCTTCTCAGTATTTCAGGTCGGTAAGTAAAGAAAATACACTGAAATCGACCTGAAAAGAGGTTCCAACTATTACGTTCGAACGCTTCGCGTGTTCATATCCACCACATTTGCTGCCGAATTATTAAACAAAAAAACCATGAAGAAGACTTTCTTATCTATTGTAACTGTCATAATCATTATGGGCTGTAGTAACGAAATGCCCGAAAATCAAGGAAAGGTTCAAAGTATCCTTTTTGTTGGTGAGGATGAAAACCAGCCATTGGTTGTTGGACTTGGCGGTGGCGAGGGAGGAAATGCATGGGCCAGCGACCGGTGGAAGCCCATCCGAGATAAATTTATTAAAGAAGGTTACGCCTTTCTTGCGTTAGGGTATTTCGGTGCAGAGGGTACACCAGAGCAACTCGACAGGATTTCAATTGAGGCTGTTCATCAGGCCATCCTTGACGCAACGAAGAGCCCCAAGGTGAATCCTAACCGCATTGCTATAATTGGCGGCTCGAAAGGTGCCGAACTGGCACTACTCATGGCAAGTAAATACACGGATATTAATTGTGTAGTGGCGATGACCCCCAGTCATTGTGCATTTCCTGCACTTACCTTCGGAGCATCCACCTCTTCATGGACATATCAGGGCAAAGAGGTGCCCTTTGTTCCTACTCCCTGGGCTGCAGTGCCATCTATTATTAAGCATGACCTCCGTTCAGCATTTGAAACTATGTTGGAAGATAAAGAAGCGGTTGAAAGAGCTTTGATAAAAGTAGAGAACATCAACGGGCCAATACTTTTGATTTCTGCAAAGAAAGATGAAATGTGGCCTTCCACTGAAATGAGCAACCTAATTGTGAAAAGACTGGAAACAAAACAATTTCAATATGCCTATGAGCATGTAGCAGATGAAGGCGGGCACTCGGAAGTATTGGATTACTTTGATAACGTACACGCTTTTCTGGAAAGGAATTTTAAAATGAATGACTGACATTCATTTCCCCTTGGAGCAACCAAACCCGAATGAAAAAAATTAAAACAGATTGCGTCTTGGATTTTTGCCTCCGGGCGGTGTTTTCACCGGCCATTTTCTTACAGCTTGTACCGTGCAAGAAGTACATGACCACCGCCTTCGCTCACCTGCGAAAATTTGAGAAAGAGATATTGGGGATGGAGTAGGCATCAAATCATCTTTTGCCTTGCCTCTGGAAGTCGAAGAAAATTTAGAGATAGAGTTTTGTTTGCCTTTCCAGCAATAACTTCCACTCGATTCTCTTGAATTCAATTTTTCATGTGTTTGATCATTTCCATCAAAGTCTTGATTTGGCTTCTGATGTAAATCCTCTAAGTCACACATAGATTAAGCAAAACTTTACAATGATGGAATCTTGGATTCTGTTCCTCCGTTAAAAAACCGCCATATACCAACCGCCAACGTAGCACCGACTATTGGAGCTGACAGGTAAATCCAGAGATGCTCCAAATGACCCGACACCAAAGCGGGTGCAAGAGACCGTGCGGGATTCATGGATGCACCACAAATTGGCCCGGCAAACATGGCCTCCAACAAAACAGTGCTACCGATAGCGAGCCCGGCAAACATACCTTGTTCTTTAGAGCCCGTGGCTACTTGAATAATGACAAGCATAAGAAAAAAAGTAAGCAGCAATTCCAAAACGAATGACTGCGTTTCAGAACCAGCAGGCAAAGTTGAACCCAACAACTCATTGGCCGGAAATAGAAACCTAAGCGTAAGGCTTGCAAGAAATGCACCAGCAGATTGACTCATTATATAGGGAGCAACTTCCTTCAATGGAAAGCGCTTGGCAACTGTAAATGCAATGGTAACAGCAGGATTCAAGTGCGCGCCCGATACAGGGCCAAGTGCGTAAATCATGACCATAACAATAAGCCCAAATGTAAGCGCAATGCCCGGATGTGTGATTGCGCCAGCAACTTCCTGATCAATAATGATTGCACCTGTTCCACAGAAGACCAGCGCATACGTTCCTAAAATCTCAGCGACAAATTTTTTCATAGATCAATTTTTTTTCCTAAAGTCAAGGTGAGTAATCCAGTTAAGCTGTAAGTAATAGTAGTTAAGCCAGTTATCACTTGTGTTGCCTACAGAAGCGATATAGAACGGGCCCAGTTCAAAAGCGCCTGACTTTTTTGTCCTCAAGCCGATTCCTGCAAAAGCCCAATTTTCGGCATAGACAGCAACAGGATTTTTATACGTATTGAAAAACACTTCATTATAAGCTGTAAAGTAAAGACGATCACTTTTCTGACTCAACGGAATTGCCGCTCCAATCAGAAAACGTAAACGAGAAGTGTATGGACTCTCACCCGTAACCCTGTCCTGAATGAATCTGCCATC
>JAIENH010000063.1 GCA_019751475.1 Cyclobacteriaceae bacterium | reverse complement strand
CGTTGCCCTTAACCCTACGAGTATTACGATCGTAATATTTCTCAACCTTGTATTCATAACTAATCTTTTTTGATAAACACAAAACATAGAAACGGAGGATTTTCAAAGGAATCAATCAGTACATACCCTTTCCTCTTAAGGAAAGAGAATCTTTCCAGTAGCACAATTACTCGCTTCTCTGGGGGATAAAAAGCTATGGACTCACCAAAGTTGGACTTGAATTCATCTTTGGTTCCATCCTCGTAGTTAATAACTATTTTTTTTGAATTCCAATTCACCTGAAGTATTGCGTATCGATTTTTGGTACTATCAGATTGAATCTTAGTTACATCTTGAGAGAGGCAGAAGTAGCTAAAATGAACAAAGAGGAATGTGTAGAAGAATTTTATCATTATTCTGTCAGTTTACTCTAACTCCCACGAATTTATGTTTTACTTGTTCAATGCACTCTTGGGGGGCAGGTTTTCCAGGAGGGCTGGCGCATTTTTGAGCTTGGTAATCTATAATCAATGTCTTTTTATCATTTTGAATCTTTCCATATCCTCCCGGGAAGTAACAGCCATCGCCTCCAAAACTAAATTGACGATACATTGAAAGAGAATTATAGGAGAGAATATAGGTCTTTCCAGCACAGTTTTGAGGAAATCCATCTATTCTAAATGCATTTTCAATCAAGGCTGGATTGTCCGGGTTTGGGCGATTCATATTACAAGGGTCAATTTTTATTGTAAATTTTTTAGAAGGATCTTCTTCCAAGTAACCGTTGAAGGAGGCTTTATATAAGCCATTACATAAATTTGCAAAGTAAATTGCTTTTGTAAACGACTTAATAGAGTCGTCTTTAGGAAAGCACTTGCGAGGACTCTTGTGTACAGTAAGGGTAACTTCCACAACCTCCTCGCTATTAAGAAAGGATGCAGGGAAGTAAAGCTTGAAACTCCTCTTTTCGTAACTTCCAGCGCCAATTTTCCATTCGTACTTATCACATAATGAATCAAGAGCCGTAAACCTTACTACAGTAGATGAGACGGTATCTGTTGCGTAATATCTCCATCCCGGTGCAACGAAGTCAAAATCCTCTTCCACTTTGAAATTTGCAGTTAAGGCTTTTTCTTTTTCACATGGATTAACAGGCGATGTAGTCGTATCCTTGCACCCCTCCAGCGAGAGCATAAAACTCCCTAGTAAAGCCAACAAAGCAAAAAAGGATAGTTGTTTCTTCATTTATCGCCTTGTTTCTTTTTCAACTCCTCAATTTCCTTCTTCATCTGTATCAAATGCAGGGTAAGTTCTTCTACCTTTTTAAGTAGTATAACATTCATATCGTTTAGGCTCATGCCGTCTTTATCAATCTCTGTGGCGGAGGGCACTTCCGGCAGGTGCTTATTCTCTTTAATGAAGGTTTCGGTCTCTTCAAGGGAAGGTAGATCGTAATCTGGCTCAAATACATAATCGGGGAACACCGTGGTGCCAGCTGTAAATACCCGCACTTCACCCGGTGGCTGCAATTTTGCCAGCCACCGCAAGCCGATAGGAGCCTCGAGAGGTTGTACCAATCCCCAGATTGCCAGAGTTTAATACCATGTGCGTGGTGTTAGCGTTGCCCCATGACTGAATATCTTGAGAAGGATGCCTCTCCCACCATGTGCGGGTGTCAACACCAGGTGTACCAAATGAGCCATCAATGGAGATGCCATCGTGCAAGGCAGTACTCCACCATTCAAAACCATTGGAAACTCTACGTAACCAATGATTACTTGCAAAATGATTATCTCCTCGACCCGAAACTTGAAGGAGTAATTGGGTATTACCGGCAACAGACCCAAGAGGGTTACTATTGTGCGCATGAAGTTTTGCAGCCGGAGTGCTGGTGCCTATGCCTACATTACCGCCATCTTGCACACGCATACGTTCCACACCATTTTGAAGGAACTGTATTATGTTTATGCTAGCATCTCCCCGGGCGGAACCACCCAATCGTATATGACCACCTGAAGAAGAAGGAAAACCATCAGGGGGTGCGCCTCCAACAATGTTAAACTCGTATCCATTAAATCGACTGCCCATTACACAAATCAGGCAGATGAGTAGAATGGTTTTCATAAGCGGGAGGTTTATCGGATTAGTAAATAAAATTAAGCAGATAAAAGGCAAATTTTTTCTGCATTATCAGTTCAAACATTACATCCAGTCCAAAAACTTTGGCACGCTCAAATCAGCTTGATTTAGAAGTATAGCTAAAAAAATTAATCCTATTAAGGAAGGAGATAATCGGATTTTCTGTAAGAAACCTAGAAAGTCTTACATGGTTAAATCTTAATTTATGGCAAGGATATTTCGCCATTCATCATTCTGCACTCCCACTTCAAACTTCCATTAGAATACAGAGATATGAATGCCGAAGGCTGATTTTTGAATGGCGAAGTAATGGCACTTCACCATTCATCATTCTGTGATCTCTCGTCAAGCTTCTAAGGGGCTGGCTGAATCAAAATATGTTTTGAACGACCGTCAACGCCAGAAGAGTGATGACAATCAGGCAAAATAAGTTAAGCAACAGCCCCGTCTTGATCATGTCTTTCATTTTGATGTAGCCGCTGGCAAAAAGCACAGCGTTGGGCGGAGTTGAAATGGGCATCATAAAGGCACAGCTTGCCGCAAACGTAACGGGCATCGCCAACCAGATCGGGTTGATTCCAAAGCCATCGGCAATACCAAACACTACCGGTACGAAAATGGTAACGAGGGCCACGTTACTCATCAGCTCCGTCAATCCCATGGCAATGGCAGTGAGTGAGAAGATCAACACGCTCGGGTGAATGTTTTGCTGACTTGAAAAATAATTTCCAACAATTTGCACCAGCCCCGACTTCTCCATGCTATCGGCCAGGCATAGCCCACCTCCGAACAACAATAGAATCCCCCAGGGCAACTCTTTCATGTCACTCCAGTCGAGCAGAAATTTTTGCTTTTTTATGTCGGAAGGAAGTAAGAAAAGTAAAATGCCTCCGGCCATAGCGATAGTGGTATCGTCCAGCATGTTTTTGCCAATCATGCTGTTGAGGTTTTGCCGGAAAATCCAGAAGAAACAGGTGAAACCAAAAACCATCATCACTAGCTTTTCTTCTTTGGAAAATTTGCCCAGGTCATGCAGCTTTCGCTGAATCAATTCCTTAGACCCCTCGATGGAAGGTAAATTGTTCTTAAAGAGAATACGCGTAATGATGAAATAGCAACCTGCTAATGCCATTACCATTAGCGGCAGCCCAACCATCATCCACTTAGTGAAACTCACATCGAGATTGTAGTAGCGCTTCATGAAGCCCACCATCACCACGTTTGGCGGTGTGCCAATGATGGTGGCCATACCACCAATGCTGGCAGCATAGGCGATGGCAAGCATGAGTCCGGTAGCAAATTTTTTGAATCGCGGATCATTTTCCTGGCCCATTTCTTTGGCAAGCAGTGCAGTGACCGAAGCG
>JAIENH010000692.1 GCA_019751475.1 Cyclobacteriaceae bacterium | reverse complement strand
GTCAGCATCCATAGGTTTGTTAACAAACGGAATGGCTTTGCGTACGGGGGTCTCGCAAGCGGCCAGCGATGCAGCGGCCACGCTAAAGCCCATCATCTTCAGAAAGTCCCTGCGCGAGTGGCCCGGATCTTCCTCCACGCCTACGTTTACAAATTCCTTATCGGCATTCTTAACAAAGGCAGGATCGTTCTTTAGCTGCTCTAATCCTTTCCAGTATGTCTTTTTAGTAGTACTCATGCGATCGTTTTCCGTTAGTCGTTGTCCGTGTTGATATCGTTAATTCTTAATAGTGACACTTTGCGCACTCCAGGCCACCGATGTCTTCCACTTTCATGGCCTTCTTGCTGTTATGCAATTCTATGAGTTTGTCGTAGTAGGCATTGCCCTTAGAGTTGATGTCCGTCTTGCGATGGCAGTCAATACACCAGCCCATGGTGAGGAGTAAGTATTGCTTCACTACATCCATTTCTTGAATCGGGCCATGGCAGGTTTGGCATACAATACCACCCACGTTAACATGCTGAGCATGATTAAAATACGCGAGGTCAGGTAAATTATGGATGCGTACCCATTCTACAGGCTTGGTCTTGCCAGAGTAGGTGGAAGTAGCCGGGTCAAAACCAGCGGCTGCGTAAATCTTGGCGATCTCCCCTTCTCCCGTAATGGTACCTTGCTTGATCTGCGAGTGGCAGTTCATACATATATTAATAGCTGGGATGCTGGCTTGCTTTCCTTTGTTGGCACCCGTGTGGCAATACTTACATTCAATCTCGTATTGACCAGCGTGGATCTTATGCGAGAAAGCAATAGGCTGCTTAGGCTGATAGTTTTGCTGAACACCAATAGAGTACAATCCATCGATGACAGATTTGAATGCTATCGTCCCAACAATGAATACCACGAGGAAAATAAACCCGGGGCTGCTGCTAATGGATGAAAGCGTAATAGGTGAATTGACAATCTCGCGATCTTCTTCACTTAATTCTTTTTGATCAAGGAACTTGCGCAACGCATTGACAATCAATGCGAGAATAACAACCAATAATACGAGGATAATGATCATCCCCACGAGGATGGCATCCAAGTAAGCAGTAGGTACACCTCCACCCGAACCTGTTGCTGCACCACCGGCTGCTGCCACAGGTGCGGCATCTGGCTTCGCGGCCTCGGCCTTAACATATGCGAGGATCGAGAGTATCTGTTCGTTGGTATAGCTTGTAAAAGCCGTCATCTGGCTCTTGTTATACTCATTGTAGATCTTATTGGCATATTCATCGCCACTGGCAATGACTTTGGCAGGATTGCGCACCCAGTTAAATACCCACTCAATGGAGGGAACCCGTGTTTCCACTCCGGCCAATGCAGGGCCTATCAATTTTGTCTTTACACGGTGGCAGGATTTACAGTTGCCATTAAACAATGCCTCGCCAGCGCTGATGGCCGCGGCATCCGTGGGGATTTCCTGGGCCTGAACAGAGAATGAAAGTAAGAGACAGAGTAGAGAGGACGCAACACAAGTAGAGAAACCGGAGATCAATCGCTTCATCATGTGGTTTAGGAATCCGCCTTTTATACGGAGATGCACAAATCTACACCCCAATGTCATTATTTCAAATAAATTTTTAGGCGTTTGCACTATTGTTGACATCTCTAAAAAAACCCATTAAATATGATGCGTCATTCCGGCTTCTGAGCCTGCCTGCGCGTAGCCGCTTCGGCAAAGGCTGGCCGGAATCCAGCCTCTATTATTGCATAAGCGGATACCGGAACAAGTCCGGTATGACCGCAAAGGGTTTTTTAGAGATACATTTTTTAACTTGACAGAAACAGTGGACTAATCAACCTCCAAGTGACCATTTTATTACCCTTGATCAGCGGTGATATTCACGTTTGAAGAGTCCATAAAAGGGATCGATGAAAAACCGCTGCTTGTGCACAATTACCCTTAATTTAGAACCGATTTAAACTCGATTTTCAACGAAAAAACATCTGATGACTCCTTTTGAATACGTGTCGGTGCTGGTATCCATTATTCTCGGCTTGGGCATTACCCAAATCATGTCAGGGATAGCAGACCTGGTGCATCAATGGAACAAGGTGAAGTTGTACTGGCCGCATTCATTGTGGATACTTTTTATCTTCATCATGCACATCCAGGAGTGGTGGATTACGTACGAGCTTCGCACCTATACCTCCTGGCGACTGCCAACTTTCCTCTTTTTTATACTTTACCCTGTTAACTTATTCATCCTCGCCCGGATACTCTTTCCCATAAGCTCAACGGAACATGACACGGACATGAAGGCATTTTACTTCGCCAACTTCCGCAAGTTCTTTTTACTTACCACGACCCTTAGCGTGCTCGCCATCATCAGCAATATCCTGGTGGAAGGTCTCCACGCCAATCAATTTATCCAGCTTATCCTGATCGCTTTGCTGGGGGTGGTTGCTTGGCGGAAGATTACCACCGAATGGGTACACAAAGTGCTTTCGCTGCTGCTGGTCTTCGGTCTGTTGATCGCCATTATTATATATTGGAACATCTGGCTGATTAACTAATGCTATGTCACTAAACACGTTTTCTCCACGATCCACTTTTTTAAAACCGGAGGGGCTCCCCCATCTCTCCAGCAATTCTTCCGTTGCCATAATCGGTGCTGGTGCCTTTGGTGGCTGGACAGCACTTTATCTTCTACGAAAAGGATTGCGCGTAACACTGATCGATGCCTGGGGTGCCGGCAACTCACGCAGCAGCTCGGGCGATGAGACACGCGTGATACGCTCTACCTATGGTTCCAATGAATTTTATTTCGACCTCAATGTACGAGCGCTCGAACTTTGGAAGGAAAATGAAAAGCGGTGGAATAAAAAACTGTTTTACAACGCTGGCGTACTCTGGCTGTGTTATCAGGAAAATGCGCCTCTCGTAGATGACGCCATACCCTTCGCTAAAAAACATCACATGGAATATGAGTACCTCACCATATCCGATCTTAACAGCCGATACCACCAGATAAACACAAGCGATCTTCACCACGGCTACCTCGATACGTTTGGAGGTTATTTGAAAGCACGCGAAAGTTGCCAGGCCGTGAAAGAAGCCTTTGTAGAAGAAGGTGGAAAATTCATTCAGTCGATGGCCACGCCCGGTGAGATTAAGTCAGGAAGGATGGCAGGCTTAACGTTATCAAATTCAACACTAAATGCAGACGCCTATATTTTTGCTTGTGGCCCGTGGTTGGGGCAACTGTTTCCGGAAGTGCTTGGCCAGACCATCACTTGCACACGGCAAGAGGCCTACTACTTTGGTGTTCCTGCACAGCATGCACTTGCATTCGATTCGATGCCTGCGTGGGTGGATGTGGATGGAAGCGACTTCTACTATGGCATTCCCGGCAATGCTAACCGCGGCTTTAAGATTGGTGTGGATAGACGCGGAGGAAAATTCGACCCGACATCAGGCGACAGAATTTACGACCCG
>JAIENH010000303.1 GCA_019751475.1 Cyclobacteriaceae bacterium | reverse complement strand
ATTCCATGTAACGATCAATCGCTACCGCGTGCTTTCCGCTGCCGCGCAATACGAGCGTGAAGTAGCAGCTTATTCCTTACCCCAAACTGAAAAATAATATCGTTATGAAAAATCTATTCACTACCCTCCAAATCGGTGCCCTTGTCTTGCTTGTACAAGCCTGTGGCAGCAAAGCAGAAGTAAATCAACCAACCGCCAGCGATGCTATCCCCGTCAAGGTAATGGCAATCGCCAAGTCAAAAGTGCAGCAAACCATTAGCGCCTCTGGCCAATTAACCACCGATGATGAAACGTATTTGTCTTTCAAGACGGGTGGCGTAGTGCAATCGCTTCGCGTGCGCGAAGGAGATGCTGTGCGCAAAGGCCAGGTTCTGGCCACACTTGACCTCACCGAAATCAATGCACAGGTGGCCCAGGCACAGCTGGCACTGGAAAAAGCGCAACGCGACTTTAACCGTGTTGAGCGCCTCCATCGCGACAGCGTGGCTACACTGGAGCAATTTCAAAACAGCCGTACCGGATATGAAGTGGCCCGCAAACAATTTGAGGCCGCTCAATTCAACCGGCAGTATTCTGAGATACGCGCTCTTGCGGACGGCTATGTATTGAGAAAATTTGTAAGCGAGGGCCAGGTAGTAAGCCCCGGTGCTTCTGTATTGCTAACTAATGGCGGCAGGCAGGGAGCCTGGAAGGTGCGTTGCGGAGTAAGCGACCGTGAGTGGTCGGCTGTTTCGCTCAACGATCCTGCCCGCGTTTCATTAGATGCTTTTCCGGGTGAGGACTTACAAGCAAAAGTCACACGAAAGTCGGAGGGCACAGACCCGTCAACAGGTTCGTTCACACTAGAGCTTACCGTATCGCCTAAAAAATCAATTGCCTTTGCTACCGGCATGTTTGGCAAAGTAGAAATCAGTCCGGCCCGGCAGTTAGAAACATGGGCCATTCCTTTTGATGCGCTCATGGATGGTGATGCAAAGCAGGGATATGTGTTTGTCACCGAAGATGACAAGACGGCCCGAAAGGTTAACGTCACAATATCGGGTATCAGCAACGACCAGGTGTTTATCAGTGCTGGTCTGGAGAAGGCAAAGTCGCTGATCATTTCCGGCAGCGCCTACCTCACCGATGGCTCGGCTATCCAAGTGTTGAAGTGATAGAATGTTTTGATAAAAAAAATAGATCACTAAAATTCCAAGCAGATGAAAATATCAGACTACGCAGTGAAGAATTACCAATTCACACTGGTCATTTTTCTGATGATAATCGCCCTCGGCATTACCACCATTATGAACATGCCGCGGTCAGAAGACCCAGAGATTCACGCCCCGCAATTTCCCATCGTAGTAGTGTATCCCGGCACCAGCCCGAAGGACATGGAAGAGTTGGTAGTGGAGCCGATTGAGCGCAAGGTCACGAGCCTGGAGGGTATCAAGAAAGTACAATCCACGATCAATGACGGTGTAGCCGTGCTGTTTGTGGAATATAAGTACGAAAGCAAGCTGGAGGAGAAGTACCAGGAGTTAGTGCGCGAGGTGTCGTCTTTACGCAGCGAACTGCCCCAGGATATTTTTAGCATCGAAGTACGCAAGGTGCAGCCTTCCGATGTGAATGTCATCCAGATTGCTCTTGTCTCCGAAAATGCTTCGCGCGATAAGTTGCGAAAAAGTGCAGAAGACTTACAAGACGAATTGGAGAAAGTAAATGCACTTAAGAAAGTAGAGATTTTTGGCTTGCCCGATCCCATTGTGCGCGTAGACCTTCAATTGGAGAAAATGGCTGTCATGCGAATTCCGCTGGAGGCTGTGATGGGCAATGTGCAAAGTGAAATAGCCAACATACCGGGCGGCAGCGTGGATGCCGGCAGCAAGTCGTTCAATATCAAAACCAGCGGCAACTACAAAGACCTTGACGAAATCGAGAACACTATTATTTATTCAGCCAATGGCCGCAACGTGGTGTTGAAGGATGTTGCCTCTGTCTATTTTGATTATTCTGAAGAGAAGCACATCACCCGCCTCAACGGACATCGCTGTGTATTTGTAACAGCAGCACAAAAACCGGGAGAAAATATTTCAAAGACACAGGAGGCCTACCTGCCGGTGATAGAAAAATTCAAGAAGACCCTCCCCACCAACATTGACATGATTCATCATTTTGACCAGGCGGAGAATGTCAACACGCGTCTCAGCGGCTTGGGGGTCGATTTCCTCATTGCCATTTTGCTCGTGGCCTTCACGCTGTTGCCCTTGGGTCAGCGCGCTGCGCTGATTGTGATGATCTCTATTCCATTGTCGCTGGCTATCGGCATTACACTCATGAACGCATTGGGCTACAATCTCAATCAGTTGAGCATTGTAGGATTGGTGGTGGCCCTCGGCCTGCTGGTGGATGACAGCATTGTGGTGGTAGAAAACATAGAGCGTTGGATACGCGAGGGCCATTCGCGCATGGAGGCCACCCTTAAAGGCACACAGCAGATTGGCCTTGCCGTGTTGGGTTGCACCGTCACCCTGATCATCTCCTTTATGCCGCTGGTGTTTTTGCCCGAAGCAGCCGGAGAATTTATCCGCAGCCTTCCTATGGGTGTAATCACCTGTGTGTTGGCTTCGTTGTTGGTTTCACTCACGATCATTCCTTTTTTATCCAGCCGCTTGCTGAAAGAGCATGTCGGTCATCCGGATGGCAATATGTTTATGCGTTCGCTTAAGAAAGTGATCCACGGCAGCTACGCACCGGTGCTTGACCGCGCGCTTGCCCGACCTTACGTGACATTGGGTATTGCGCTTGTGATTTTCATTGGATCATTGCAGTTGTTTCCTGTGATTGGCTTCAGTTTGTTTCCTGCTTCAGAGAAACCTCAGTTTCTTGTGGAGGTCACTACGCCACTGCAATCTAATCTTACGTTCACCGACAGAATAACACGCAAGATTGAGTCGGAATTAAAAAAGCAATCTGAAGTAAAATACTTTGCGACCAACGTGGGTAAGGGCAATCCACGAATCTACTACAACATCATACCTGAAAATGAGCGCACAGATTTTTCGCAGATTTTTGTGCAGCTTGAAGAGAAGACAACGCCTGCCCGCAAGCTTGCCATCATCGAGGAGCTGCGCAAGAAGTGGACTCCGTATCCGGGAGCCAAAGTAGAAGTGAAAAATTTCGAGCAAGGACCCCCCATTGTAGCGCCTGTAGAAGTTCGCCTTTTTGGTGAAAACCTGGACACGCTGCGCACGCTGGCTGGGTCGGTAGAGAAACTCCTGGCGCAAACCGAAGGCACTATTTACATCAACAATCCTGTCACGCATTTGAAGTCCGACATTCGACTGGATATAAATAAAGACAAGGCCCGTATGCTGGGCATTCCTACGGTAAACATTGACCGCACCGTGCGCTTGGCTGTGGCCGGTCTCAACATGGGTCAATTCTCCGATGCCGAAGGCGATGATTACGAAGTAGTGCTCACAAAATCAAAGGAA
>JAIENH010000749.1 GCA_019751475.1 Cyclobacteriaceae bacterium | reverse complement strand
GGGTGACGGAACTCCCGAGCAGACCTATACGCAAGTAGGGCCAGGAGGTGTGAACATGTCGCACAACTACCCGCTGGCTTCTATCAATTGCGGATATGATGTAGTGATTGATGCTTCGAATGCGTGTAACCCTCGCGGCAGTGTAGTACCTATCAATACACAAGTAATTGTTTGGACAAACGATGTTGTGTCGATTGACCCGGCTGAATACAGGGTGTGTGCGGGATATGCTGCTACGGTTTTATTTACAGATAACAGCACGTGGAATTGCTTTCCCCGATTAACACGCGAAAATAATGAACCCCGGTGGATACAGTGGCTCTATGGCACAGGGCCGTTGGTAAATCAGATACCGGGCATCCAAGTAAACAGTGTGGTGCCAGGAGGATTCCCTTACCTTGATCCGGCACCGTTTCGAAATCCCATTTACCCGGTTGCTGCTCCAGGGCAAGTAAGCTTACCGATTAATGTCCCCGTCACAGTTCCGGCTGATATCGGAAAGGAATTTGAAATAAGACTGAAGAACTGGAATCAATGTAATGCATACGACAACAACCTTCTGGATGGAAATGCTTTCAATCCGGTAGGCGGTGACTTAGTCAATGGCGACAATCCACCGCAGACTACTACGGCCAGAATTGTGATTGTACCATCTCCACAACCTACCTACGTCACAAGGCTTGGAGGATCGGGTGGGCCAGTGCAGACTGTATTTTGCATCAACGACCTTATTTATTTTGATAACAATACACCTTTCATTGGGGGGTCGAACTTTCAGTATACATGGGAATTTTTTGATAACTCTACCGGAATAGGTTTGCCCTTGGCCACATCGAATGCCACTAATCCAACTTTTACCTACGGAACATCCGGGCAGAAATTGATACGGCTTTCGGTGCGAGATCAAAATGCAGCGGGTAATTGCGTGGCAATATTCGATGCGGTCATCACCATTTCGCCTTCTTTGGTGGCTCAAATACAGACTACCGATTTGATGAATACACCCATCACTCCGGATTTCTGCCAAAATTCGGTAGCTCCATTTTCCAATTTCCAGGTTCGCTTCCGAGATGTGTCAACAGGTGTAATAATCCCTACTACCCAGTGGCGCTGGGAATTCTATGATGAGAATGGCGTTCTCGTGCAACAAGAACCGAATCTAGGTGGTTTTTCTTCGGTGCCGCTTGGTTCCTTTGATCGCACCTATACCAATCGGGGAATCTACCGGTCGCGCCTGATCATTCGAGACAACCTCACCTCATGCGAGACGGTAGATGAAGTCTTTGTGAGAGTATTTGAAAATCCGGTTCCTGCCTTCAGTGCATCGCGTGTTTGTCAGGGGCAACCAACTGTATTTAGCGAAAGCTCCACACTCAATCCGATCAACGGTGAATCAATTGTATTGCGCGAATGGGACTTTAACTATAACGGAGTAGTATTTAATAAAGATCCTGCCTTTGACAATCAAACTTCGTTTTCAAGACCGCTAGGGCCCGCGGGTACGTACCAAGTTGCGCTACGCGTCACAACTAATCAGCCGGCCTGCTCGGCAATTTTGGCTTTGCCAGTAGTGGTTGACCCTTTACCGTTGGCATCATTCTCACCAGACATAACATCCGGTTGCAGTGTGCTTACGGTCACATTCACAAACAACTCGGTCACTGGTCAGCCAGCTGTAATTGACCGCTTCGTCTGGGAAGTGGATGACGGAAGTGGACCGGGGTTTGTTCCAGTTGCTACGCAGCGACCCACGGATGTTGGATTTACAAACCAATTTGTAAGGGCTTTTACGAACACTACTACAGTTAATAAGCAATTCAATATTCGAATGCGGGTAGTGACGGTGAATACCTGCGAAACGATTTCCACCCCTGTGACTATTACTGTTTTTCCCGGCACACGATCTGGATTTATTTCAACCAACTACTCACCCTTTAACAGCAATTGCTCACCTGTCAGTGTCAATTTTGCTGTTGATGCACAGACCCAGTCGCTTGGTCCTACCAATTATCGTTGGCGGGTGAGTGACATATCGGGTGTGATATCTGACGTGAGCACGGGCACTACCCCGGCCTACACACACAATTTTGTGAACAACACACTCCTGATAAAGGATTTCTACATCATGCTTACCACCACGTTGCCCACGGGTTGCTTTGGTGATTCAACACGAACGATCCGCATAAGCCCTGTGCCGGTATCTACTTTCACCATCGACACACTTGCATTTGATTGTAATCGTATGCGGCTTAGATTCACGGCTCTCCAAAAGGGCCTGCAATATCATTGGGTCGTTTCAGAAAATTCCGTTGTCATTCTTAACACTACCGCAGCTAACGATATACAAGAGTATGAAGTCACACGGGGCACAACCGATTTGAATCTGTCCGTCAGTCTCGACACGAGAAACATTGCAAACTGTACAAGCCCCGTAACGACCCAAAGTGTAATTGTGCCACGTAAAGATGTGATTAATGCATCTTTTACAGTGACACCAGTTTCACAGTCGCTGCCTGCTTCTACCATTTTTATCACTAACACAACCAATCCGGGTTCATGGACCTACCAGTGGGACTTTGGAGACGGTACAAGCTCTGCGAGCCCGGGACCCAATTTGCAGCACACATATGCTACCTACGGCACCTACGTTGTCAAGCTTACTGTGGTGAATAATGTCTGTCAAGAAGTTCAAACACGAACTGTTACAATTCAGGCTATCCCACCCATAGTTGATTTCAGTTACAATCCGGCCTCTGGCTGTTTACCGCTCACCGTTTCTTTCAAAAACTTATCAAAATTCGCTGAGCCGACTTCCTATTCCTGGAATTTCGGTGATGGCCAAGCCACTTCCCGCGCCATTGATCCGACTTATACGTATTTCCAACCAGGAAAATATTCGGTAATCCTGTCGGCATCAAATATTACGGGTCAGGTGATCACGGAAACTAAACTTTTGATTATCGAAGTGTTTGCTAAGCCAAGTGCACAGTTTGAAACCAAACCCAAGCTTGTCTACATACCCGGTGGTACACTATTCACCAAGAATAACAGCTTTGGTGCAGGCCGGTTTATTTGGGACTTTGGAGATGGAGGCACTTCGGAGGAATTCGAACCGCAGCATTCGTATGAGAAGGAAGGTGTGTATAACATCTCACTTATTGCGATCAGCCAAAATGATTGCCGTGATACAACCAATGTCAAGAGTGCGGTAATTGTCCAGAAGGGTGGACAAATATTAGTGCCCAATGCCTTTTCGCCCAACTTGTCGGGGGCGCCCTCCAGCAACGGAGGAGTGGGTGGATTCAGTGATGGAAAGAATGATACGTTCCTTCCAGTCATGCGCGGTGTCACACAGTTTGAGATGCTTGTATTCAATCGCTGGGGCGAATTGCTTTTTCAAAGTACGGATCCGCAAGTCGGCTGGGACGGTTACTATAATGGAAAGCTGTG
>JAIENH010000449.1 GCA_019751475.1 Cyclobacteriaceae bacterium | reverse complement strand
GTCGTCAACTTCGCGGCAAAACGCATAGAACGCGGTAATCGCGCGCCGCCGTGGTCGCGGCAAAAACAAAAAGCTGGTCACTGACCACATGACATTGTTGCTGGATGAAACTTGGGTGGGCAAAGAGATGCAAAAATTTTATCGCTCCAAACAAACACGCACCTCCATTTTGATGCGCGGCAAAAACCGCAAAGAGTGGATCAACTATTGTGCGGGCAAATCTTCCGTGCTGCAAGGATATTATGGTGGCGAAATTCCCGAGCGCACCTATCACCTACTAAAATTCTCCAATGGATTTATGGGCGCAGCCTCGCCTGGGGAAATATCTCAAGAGAGTTGGGATCTATTGCAGCGCGCGACTGCTGTTTTTTCATTTGCTTATAAGCGATTCAGCGATATTAAAAATGCAGAAGCACAGGCACGCGAAGCTCAAATCGAGCTTGCTCTTGAGCGCATTCGTGCTCGCACCATGGCCATGCAAAAAAGCGAGGAGTTGGCCGAGACTGCTTACGTCTTTTTTCAGCAGTTCAAAGAACTCGGTCAGAAACCCGAGCAGTTCACCATCGGCCTGATTAATGAAACAGAACGGATGATTGAATTCTGGCATACGTGGCAGGGGAATCTATTGTCAGGAAATGTACAAATCAGCATGGATGAGCCGCATGTTGGAAACAAGATTTACAAAGTATGGAAGGCGCAAATGAAATCTGCCGTCATTGATATTTCCGGAAAAGAACTGCGGGCATACAATGCCTATCGAAAGAAGCAATTGGCCAAGGCAAAAGCGAATGCCACTGCCGATGTTTTGGGTGCCGAAAAAAGGCGCGTCATTCATCTCGCGAGTTTTTCGAAGGGCACCATTTCGGTTGCCAGCCATGAGCCCCAACCTGTTGAAACGATACAGTTGCTAGAACGCTTCGCCACAGTGTTCGATCAAACCTACACCCGCTTCCTCGATCTGCAAAAAGCAGAAGCACAGGCGAGGGAAGCGCAGATTGAAGCAGCATTGGAAAAAGTTCGGTCGAGTTCGTTGGCCATGCACAAAAGTGATGAGCTAAACGAAGTGGTAACTATCCTTTTCGAAAAAATAAAAGAACTGCAGATGCCTGTTACAGCCGTTGGCATCGGCATTTATATTGATGGTTCAAAAGACATGGATACTTATGTTTGCGGAGAGAATGAGGATCGTTTAGTCATCAACAATTACCGTCTCCCTTATTTTCGTCATAAAATATGGAAAGATTTAACTGATGCCCGTGAAAAGCATTTGAATTTTTTTAGTGGCAATTATTCGAAAGAAGAAAAAAACTCCTTCTATAACTATGTGATAGAACATTCTTCATTAAGGCATTTACCGGATGATATAAAGAGCCTGATATTTGAAAGCCCGGCATATATTATTTCTATGGCACCGGTTAATCATTCAATGTTTATGATTAATGATTTTGAGGGGAAGATTTTATCAGAAAATGAAGTTGATGTTATAAAGCGTTTTGCAAGAGTTTTTGACCAAACCTATACCCGTTTTCTTGATCTGCAAAAAGCAGAAGCACAGGCAAGGGAATCACAAATAGAGTTAGGACTGGAAAGGGTTCGTGCAAGGGCAATGGCCATGCAAAATTCTGATGAGTTAAAGGAATTAATTGGCATTGTATTTATTGAACTGACAAAACTTGACCTGGTACTCACCCGTTGTCTTATCATGATTTACGATCCTAAGACAAATGGTTCTACCTGGTGGATGGCTAATTCTGAAGCACCGACTGAACCAATTGGCTTGTATATAAAATATCATGAGCATTCTCCTTATTTAGCGTATATCAACGCATGGCGGGAACGGGAATATAAATGGCAATACATACTGGAAGGAACAGTTAAAAAAGAGTGGGATGATTTTTTGTTTGTTGAAACAGAGCTTTCACAATTACCTGATTTTGTAATAGCTGGTATGAAAGCACCGAATAAGGTTTATTTAAATTCATCATTTAATAATTTCGGCAACCTGACACTGGCAAGCCTTGAGCCCTTATCGGATGAACATTTTGATATACTTCTTCGCTTTGCAAAAGTTTTTGATCTTACGTATACACGTTTTAATGACCTGCAAAAAGCAGAAGCCCAAGCGCGAGAGGCACAGATTGAAGCAGCGTTGGAAAGAGTGCGTAGCCGCAGCATGGCCATGCACAAAAGCGATGAACTTAAAGAAGTGATACGGCTGGTGCTTGATCAATTCGTTCATCTCAATATCAAGGTAGAGCATGCAGGTTTTTACATTGATTACAAAACCCATGACGACATGCACATCTGGCTGGCCGACCCCAACCTTGAGCCCTTCTTCGCCATCATCCCTTATTTTGATACGCCCACCTGGAATAGTTTTATTGATGCTAAAGCAAGCGGCAAAACTTTTCACACCGACCTTTTGGATTTTGAAGAAAAAAACAAATTCTATAAATCCCTTTTTAAATTATTTACCATACCAGAAGAAGCAAAAGAATTTTATTTGCAATGCAAAGGGCTTGCTGTGTCCACTGTGTTGTTGGGTACTGTTGGTTTATACATTGAAAACTTTTCAGGTATTCCGTATACCGATGAGGAGAATAAAATCTTGATGCGTTTTGGAAATGTATTCCAACAGACCTACACCCGCTTCCTCGATCTGCAAAAAGCAGAAATACAGGCAAGAGAAAGCCAAATACAATTGGCATTGGAAAGAGCCCGTGCGCAAAGTATGATGATGCAACATTCAAAAGAGCTGGATGATGTGTTGCGTGTTTTTCATGAACAGGTCTTGCTGCTTAGGATCCCTTCAGCTTTTTCTTTTTTATGGTTGCCCGATGAAGAAAAAGACCGTCATATTTTTTGGGCTGCATGGGCAGAAAATAATTTGTTCAAAAGCAAAGCCATTAATTACCCTTTAGATAGAAATGAACCTGCCACAGCGCAATGTCTGGTTGACTGGAAAAGCAGTGAGCCTGTCGTATCTTATCAGGTGCCGCCCGAAGGTGTGGCAAATTATTTTGCTGCCTGGAGCGAACTGATTTCAGGCGTTGATGAATTGCAGCCCCAACATTTTAGCGATGGATTATACTATGTTGAAGCCTTCATGAAGCATGGCTGCTTCGGTGTGATAGTGAAAAATCCATTGGCAGAAGATGAAAAGCAAATACTGGAACGGCTGGCAACTGAGTTTGAGCAAACCTACACCCGCTTCCTCGACCTCCAAAAAGCAGAAGCACAGGCACGCGAGGCGCAGATAGAAACTTCGCTGGAAAGATTGCGCAGCAAAACCATGGCCATGCACAACAGCAGTGAAGTGGGCGAAAGTGTAGCCTGCATGTTTGCCGAGTTTGTTCACCTGGGCATTTCCACCAACCGCTGCGGTATTTTGATTTTTAAAGATGAAACGCTGGCCGAAGTGTGGACGGCCAAAGCCAATGCCGATGGAA
>JAIENH010000306.1 GCA_019751475.1 Cyclobacteriaceae bacterium | reverse complement strand
CAATTGCAAACACAATCATGCCCGACATCTCCCACTTGGGGCCAATGGCCATACGGTGGTCGGGGCCCATGGCGATGGCGTGCAAGTGCTGCGGATCGAATTTTACTTTAATGGGTAGCTGTTTATATGTGTCAGCAGCAATTTTGTCCAGGTGTGTTTGTAAAGAAGCTTCACTTCCGTTTTCAGACAATAGCACGTACACGTATTCAAAATCAAAGTACGACCACTGATCGGCTAGCGATGCCTGGGTGGGTGGCAATGTGGCCAGCGAAACCAACACATCAAACTTAAGGTGCGAGTTGACGGGGTGATCTTTCATTACGGCTGCAACTTCCATCAAGTCGCCATCGGCCAGCTCAATCGTTTTGCCAAGCACCTGGGTTGAGTTGAATAGTTTTCGGGCGGCCGATTCGGTAAGGATTACACTGTTCGGTTTGGTAAGGGCAACGGTAGCGTTGCCCTGGGTAATCTCGTAAGTAAATACCTTTAAGAAATTTGGCTCCACATAGTAGCCCCGCAGCGGTATCATACCTTGTGTGTGCTTGATCTCTTCGCGGAAGCCGGAATTTATTCGCACCACTTCGCGCACATCCGGATGTTGTCGCAAGTGCTCACTCAACACAAATGGCGCAGTGGCCCATGCCAGCTGCTCCACACCTTCGGTGCGCTCGCTTACGATGGTATAAATGCGGTCTTGATTGACGTGAAAGGTGTCGTACGTTTTGACGTAGGCCACCAGCGCAATCAACAACAAACTCACCGACATGCCGATGGCCAGGCCGAAGACATTGAGCACGGAGAAGTATTTGTACTGGTACAGGTTGCGCACGGCCACCTTGAAATAGTTGCGAAGCATATCGATAGAAAAAGTTGACGTTGAATATAGTCCGGTCTCTACATCGCGCTTGCGTTTGCGGAGGGTGTAGGAAAAGCTGAGTGACAACACCTGTTTCCAATACAGCAGCTTTGCCTGAAAGGGCGATTTTGTTTTTGCGTTGATGTAAAACCACTCGTCAAGGTCGCCCAGCAGGTCATCTACTTTGGCACGACCGCACCGCCACTGAAAAAACTGACGCGCGAGTTTGGGAGGGTGATGGTTCACGTTTTGCAGGCGGTTGATGGCCTATTTTTGAGTTGTACGGATGAGGAGGGGCATTTGTTTCTGTTTTTAAGAGGAAATACAAAGAAGTTTTGAACGGGATAAAATAGTTTCTATTTTTGGAAACTTTGCTATTTTTGCCACCTTAACCCAAGGGAGTGTATAAATGAGATATTTTAACACCAGGTTTTTAGAAGATGCGGACAGGTTTATTGCTTCATTAAAACCTAAAACTGTTAAGAAAATACTCTACAACATTGACCTGGCAGAGCAAACAAACGATCCTCGGCTTTTTAAAAAGCTAAAAAACGAGATTTGGGAGTTTAGAACCTTGTACGAAGGGCTGCAAGTTCGCCTCTTAGCGTTTTGGGACAAGACAGATAATCGCGAGACCTTGGTAATTGCCACTCACGGATTTATCAAGAAGGTCGACAAAGTGCCGGAAAATGAAATTGACAGAGCCGTGAGAATCAGAGATCAATACTTCAAGAGTAAAACGAAAAAGTAAATTTGTATGGCAAAGAAAATGAAAACACGCACACTGGCTGAAATGAAAGATCAATACATCGGCAAAGTGGGCAGCATGGAGAGAGATGATTACGAGTATGAGCTTCGCATGGATGTTCTTGGAAAAATGATAAAAGCCGCACGGCAAGAGCGTAACTTGACGCAAGAGGAGTTGGGAAAGCTAATAGGTGTGCAAAAGGCTCAAATATCAAAACTGGAGAGTAGCACAAATAGCGCAACTATTGACACAGTCATTCGGGTTTTCAAAGCGTTGAAAGCAGACATCAACTTCCATGTAAAAATCGAGGACAGTTTTGTAAGATTGGTGTGATACAAAAATCACTGTTCAACTTAACATCGCGCGGCCCCTCCTCCGTCCGCAGGACTACGGAGGGCAAGCCGGATGCTGAAAAGTTTAGCTTACACCGCGCGGCCCGGATTGAGCGGGTTTGTTTGAGCCCCAAATGGCATGTGCGGTGGGTGGCGAGCCGCGAAAGCCGGAATAGCCGCCCAGCCTCCGCTAAAGCTTCGGCTGGCGGGCCTCTCTATTTATAGAATTTACTCGTACCGCAACGTTGATGATGGATTGGTGCTGGCTGCGCGAACGGTTTGGGCGCTGACGGTGAGCAAGGCCACCACCACGGTGACGATGGACGCCAGCGCGAACAGGTACCACTGCATGGGGATGTGATAGGCGAAGCTATCGAGCCACAAGCCCATGAAGTACCACGCTACCGGCCAGGCGATGACGTTGGCAACAATGATGAGGATCACAATCTCTTTGGAGAGCAGTGTGAGGATGCTCGGCACGGATGCACCCAGCACTTTGCGAATGCCGATTTCTTTTACGCGCTGCAGTGTGTTGAACGTGGCGAGCCCGAATAGCCCGAGGCACGCGATAAAAATAGCCAGGCCTGCAAACATCGTGAAGAGCTGGCTTTGCTTCTGCTCTGATTCGTAGAGCCGCCCGTAATTATCTGTGAGAAACTCATAATCGAACGGGCGGCCAGGCAAAAACTCTTTCCACAACTTGCCGAGATGCTCCAGCCCTTGTTGCAAATTGCCGCTGGAAATTTTCACGGACAAATTGTTGTAGTAGTCGGGGTAAAAAATCATAGGCACAATTTCCTGATGCAGCGACTCGAAGTGAAAATCTTTGACCACGCCTATCAGCTTGCCGCGTGTGCCGCCATACATGAAGTCTTTGTTGATGCCTTCGTCCGGGGTTTTCCATCCATACTTGCGAACAGCTGCTTCGTTGACAACGAAGGCCAGCGAATCATCGATGGGAATATCTTTGGAGAACCAGCGGCCGGCCACGAGCGTGATGCCGTACGTGTCTGAAAATTCATAGTCGGTGGTCACGTACTTGGTGGAGATGCCGGAATCGAACAGGCTGTCGCCTTTGGTGATGGAGGGAGTTCCCTGGTCATCGAGCAGGCGACCCGTGGGCACACGCGAAGAACGCGCAGCATTTTTAATGGCCGATGATTTGACCAACTCCTGGTAAAACGATTCGTAGCTGTTCTGAAGTTCATCGTAGTAGGGCAGCACCACCACCTGGTCGCGGTCGTAGCCGAGGTTGCGCGTGTTGAGGTAGCCGAGTTGTTGCACACTGATGGCCGTGGCAATGATGAGTGTAATGGAAATGGAAAACTGCGCGACCACCAGCGCTTTACGCAACGCACCTTTGCCCGGCACGGAGCCTTGCTTTCCTTTCAATACATCCACCGGTTTAAATCCGGAGATGACAAAAGCCGGATAGAGGCCTGCCAGCAATCCTACAAAAAGTGTGAACCCTACGAGCCATAGCGAGAGGTCGCTCATTAGTGAAAGCGAA
>JAIENH010000099.1 GCA_019751475.1 Cyclobacteriaceae bacterium | reverse complement strand
CATGGTTTCACTACTGAGATTTTCTTGCCGATCTATGACAGAAATCAAGGAAGGATTAAGCAAGCCAAGCTATCGGTAAATCAGTCGGAGCTTCAATTTAAACAGTTGGAAAATCAGGCCAAGAATGAGGTGCAAGCTGCCTACAATCGATACAAAAGTTCTCAATCAGGACTTGCCAATTATAACAGTGTTTTTTTGGATCGCCTTCGAGACCTGAATCAAAGCACGAATCAAAATTTTCAAAAACGGAATATCAGCTTGCTGCAGTTTATCGACCAGCAGCGGATTTATATCCTCACAAATATTCAATTAATCGAATTAAAACAACAATACCTGAATAACGTGAACGAACTTAACTTCTCCGTTGGGCAAACATTGATTGATTATTAGACTTCTAAAAATCCAGACAAATTTCTACGAGATACTAATTGAATAAAGAGATGAAAAAAATTATCTGTTCGGCAATTTTAGCCTTAGTTTTCTCTCAACCGTTGCATGTCTTAGCTCAAAAAGTGAGCAAGGAGCAAATCTTGGCAGAAGGTGAATTGAAAGAATCCCTCGATAAAAAATTTCATTGGGGAATAAGCTTGCAGAATTACTTGAGCTCCATTACCGGTAACCAGGTTGAACGGTCTTATTTCTATAAACCCTCAATTGGTTTCAATTTCCGTGCAGAGTACTATTTCAACTCGTTTTTGGGTATTGGGGTTGGGGCTGGCTATCAACAACGAGGTGCTGGTCTTAAGAATTCAGATGTAACGGGTGGCGCATTTGCTCACCCTTGGGTTTTTGTAGATACACCGGAAGGATACCGCAGTGGTGATCCTGATTCCACATACCTGGAAAGGTTGAGATTTAATACGGTTGAGTTTCCAGTCACGCTTTTGCTGCGCACACCGAAAGATGTTTTGCAAAAGGGAATGAAGCTTAGTGGTGCTGTTGGACCTACATTTGTCCACCTCTTCAGCGCCAATCAAATGTTTCAAAGTATTGTTGACGGATTCCACCCCTACAACTGGGTGCAGGATAATTACACCGCCAATCAATTTGGACTTCAGGCATCCGTTGGATTTGATATTGACTCAGGTGCCGGATCGAGTATGTTTCAGGTACATTTGGTTTATACAACCACCTTATCAAATATCTATGCTAAAGGTCAGGGGGATGGTCGTAACACTACGGCTGGAATTAGACTGGCGTGGCTATTCTGACGGAAATATATTTTACCATTCCATTCGCTAATAGACAAAATTAACTGAACACTGAATTCTAAAAATTACATCAATGAAACTGAATCGGATTAATTTTCTTCTCCTCGCATTACCATTTGTGATAATCGGTTGCAAGAAGCGCAATGAAGAAAACGCTGCCAATGCAACGGCTGTGAAGACAAACATTGTTTTGACTAACGACCAGATGAAAGGAATTAGTGTAGAGCCTACTGCCAATGTACCTCTGGCAGAAGAATTTGCAGCCGTTGGTGAAGTTAGTTTTGATGAGAACAACGTAGTGCGGGTTTATCCCATCGTGAGCGGCACCGTGGAAAAAGTAAATGTCTCTTTAGGAGACTATGTGCAGCGAGGCCAACTGCTGGCCACCTTGCTCAGCACGGACATTGCCACCTTTCAGCGTGATTACAATGTAGCAAAAGAAGATTTAAATGTTGCTGATAAGAACATGGCGCGCTCAAATGAACTGTACACGAGTGGAATGATTAGTGAGAAAGACTTTGCCGATGCAAAAAAGGAATACGCCAATGCGTTATCTGATTTTAATGAAAAGAAACAAATCTTGGAATTGTATGGAGGATCTTCTGACAGGCTGGATGCCATGTTTCGAGTAGTGGCACCACGATCTGGTTATATCGTAGAGAGAAATATCAATGAGGGAACTCAAATCCGGACGGATAACAACACGGCCATTTTTACCATTTCTGATTTGAAAACGGTTTGGATTTGGGCCAACGTTCATGAAAGTGACATGGGCAAGGTAAAAGAAGGCGACAAAGTTAGTGTTACCACTATCGCATATCCAGACAAAATTTTTAAGGGAACAATCAAAAAGATCGGCACCATGCTGGATCCTGCCTCTCGCGTCATTCGGGTTCGCTCCGAGTTAGACAATGCTAATGGATTGCTTAAGCCTGAAATGTTCGCCACGGTTATTATTACATCTCAAACCAGTGGAAAAGTATTGGCTATTCCTCAAAAGGCACTCATCCTTGAAAATAATATTTACTACGCTATGCGCGAAACGGGCCCCAACACTTTCGAAAAAGTGCATGTCCTTACAGGGAAACGATTCAACGAAATGACAGAGATAACGGGGGGCCTGAATAACGGTGATAAAATAATTGTAGAAGGGTCTTTGTTTGCCCTGACTGCATTTAACTTAAAATGATCCTTACATTCTCTACTGAATTTTTACAATGAATAATTTAATAAAGGGGATAATTAGTTTTTCACTGAGAAACAAAATACTCGTATTTCTTGGCACCGTTGTAATCATAGTGGCAGGTGTTCGCAGTTTTATGCTTACTCCTATCGAGGCATTTCCTGATGTGATTAATACACGCGTAGTTATTATCACGCAGTGGGCTGGCCGAAGCTCAGAGGAATTGGAAAAATTTGTTACGATCCCAATAGAAACGGAAATGAACGTTGTGCCCGATAAAACAAGCCTTCGTTCTATATCCTTGTTTGGGCTTTCGGTTGTTACCATCTTTTTTGAAGATAATGTTACAGATTTCACGGCCCGACAGTTGGTATTTAATCAACTTCAAAATATGGCCCTCCCTGAAGGAGCCGATGTGGAAGTGCAGCCACCCTCGGGGCCAACGGGTGAGATATATAGATATACACTTAAAGGTGAAAACAACTCAGTCAGGGAATTAAAGGAGATACAAGATTGGGTAATTGATAAACGTATAAAGGCCGTGGCCGGAGTGGCCGATGTGGTGAGTTTTGGTGGTGAGGTGAAAACATTTGAAGTGACGCTAAACCCTAACCTCCTAACCTCTTACAACTTTAGCGCTGACGATGTGTTTGATGCCCTTGCTACCAATAATAGTAACGTTGGAGGAGATGTGATTGAAGGAGGGCCGCAAACTTATTTGGTGAGAGGCTTGGGGCTGGTGGCCGCCTTGCAAGACATTGAGACTATTATCATCAAAAATGTTAATGGTACTCCTATCCTTATTAAGGACGTAGCTACCGTTTCGGAATCGATTCGTCCCAGGTTGGGTAAAGTAGGGCGAGGTACGGAAGAAGATGTGGTAGAAGGCATTGTTCTTTTACGAAAAGGAGAGAATCCGAGTGAAGTTCTAAAAAATCTAACCCTTACTATCAGCGATTTAAATAACAGGGTTCTTCCGGAAGGCGTCAAAATCAATGTTTTCTATGACAGGACCAACCTTGTCAATCTTACTATACATACGGT
>JAIENH010000641.1 GCA_019751475.1 Cyclobacteriaceae bacterium | reverse complement strand
CGCTTCGACACCTCGCAAGTGCTGACAAATACCGCCAATGCCAGGCACGATACCGCTGGAGATCAATTCAAACAGCGGACCTTCCGGCAATCGCTCAATCAGGAAACTACTGAGACCGGCAAAGCCGCGATCAATGGCATCCATCGGGATCTGCGCAAAGGCAAAAACGGATTGAAATACCATGAATAGCAACGCAAAGAAAATCACGTAACCCCACACTTTGTGTGTCAGTATCTTGTCGAGTTGAGAAGTGGGGCGATTCCAGTCCTTGTTGGCGGACTTAATCACAACCTTATCCAGCACTTGCTGAATGAAGCCATAGCGCTGGATGGTCTCTGCACCCTGATACTTGTGAGGAAAAAAACTCTGCCTTTTAGCAACCTCCTGAATGAACGATCGGTCGGGCGATGACAAGAAAGAAAGGTTGTGCGATTGCTGCAGGTATTGAAAGGCTTCGTACGTTGTCTTGAGATGAAAATGATTTTGTACTTCCTCCACAGCTGCCGCTGCCCCATTTAAGGGGTCGTAGACTTTGGTTGGAGGAGGTGATGGTGGTTCGGCCAATTGACTTTTTAGTTCTTCCAAACCAAATCCCTGACGGGCGTTGATCATGACTACCGGCACGCCCAGTTGCCGCGATAGTTTCTTCACATCCAAACTCAATCCCGACTTAGCGGCCAAATCCATCATGTTGAGCGCCAGCACTACGGGCAAGTTGAGGTCGATCAATTGCGTAAGCAGGAGCAAACAGTTTTTCAGATTGGTAGCATCTGCCACCAGTGCGATACGGTCAGGAAAATTTTCTCCTTTGCGGTTGGTAAGTACTTCAACGACAATGCGCTCATCCAGCGTGCGCGGATACAAGCTGTAGATGCCCGGCAAGTCGATGATCTCTGCGGAAACCTGGTTTGTCAATTGACAATAGCCTGAACGTTTATCAACCGTGATGCCTGGGAAATTTCCAATTTTCTGATTGAGGCCCGTGAGGTGATTGAACAGCGAGGACTTGCCCGAGTTAGGTTTACCAATCAATGCAATCTTGATTCGCTTGTTTTCCATTAATCAAGAATTGAAATGGTGGCGGCCTCCTCAAGCCGAAGTGATAAATCAAACCCGGAGATGTTTACGCAAACCGGATCGCCCAGCGGTGCACTAAAATTGAAGCGCACCACCGTGCCGGGCAAGAACCCCATCTCCAATAGCTTGACAGACAGCTGCTCATCGGTAAACCCAGAAATCACGGCTGTTTCGCCAGGCTTCATGGAGGCCACGGATTTTTGGAGGTCTTGCACGTTTATTTAGATTGATTTTAAACAGGGCGAAGATAGAGCCAGAACCAGAATATCCAGATGATTTTTAGGAATTAACTTTCGGTATGGCAACGAAAAAGAACAAGCCCAAAAAGCTTCTATCGCAAACAGAAAAGGCTAAAAAACCTGTGATTAAAGAGGCATCCGATGCGGATGAAAAGCCATTTGACTTCGGTGGCTTGCCTGACAGATCCTTGAAAAAGAATCTTGGCTGCGGATGATGGGAATGCTATGAGAGTATTATCGGAAGGTTATTCGAAAAATAAGGGGGACAAAATCCCATCAGGCCCTTCCGAAGCCTGTTTTAAGCGAAAAATCAAGAAGCCTTAAACGGTTACGTTCAGGTCTTTTGACTCCGTGTGCAAAGCCTGGCGTATTTGCTCCATGGCTTGCTGACGGAATCGTCTACTGTTGCGCGAGTGATCTTGCTGCAACATCTCTTTGATGTAGAGCAAAACCTTCTCCATCTGGATCTGATCCATCGCATCGAGCGACTCCAGGATGGCTAGTTTGCGAATTGTTTTCATACTCGTAGTGGTTATTACAAATAACGGAAATTAAACCCTTGTGGTTCAAGTAGTAAGGAGGTATTTTACCTAAAAACAACGCTCAGATAATACGCGTAAAATGGCTTCACTATCGGCCTGGCAAGGCCTTGCAAACGAGCCCGAAAGCATTGCTATTATGAAAAACGGCTTCCGCAAGAACCTCCAAAAACAGGGATAGCACCCGGTAGAATTTACCAGGCGCTTTTCCAGCATTACAACAATGAAAGATTACATGTCCGTGGGCTTTTTCTTGGTCATGATTACCTCGATGCCCTTTTCTTTGGCCATCTGGTTGATGCGCTCCACGTTTTGCTCGATGGTCACTTTCAAACGTGCCAATTCATCGTCTACCATTTTGGTCAGCATCTGGCGTACTTCTTCGCCTTGCTTGGTGGGTGGAAAATCTCCCTGTGCCTGCTCGCTCATGAGGTGGGCCAGGCGGTTGTTGACTTTTATACCATAATTCAGCGGATCTTGTACGCTTCTGTTTCGCGTTTCATGTATTGTATTCTCATGAGTGGTTAGCGACTCATTGAATTTATTCACCGCTTCATTCAACTCTTTGTATTGTGGCTCGGTTGCAATCTTAGAGTTCAATGAGTTAAGGTCTTCTTTAATTTTTCGAATGTCGATTACGCCCTGATTAGCTTCGGTTACTTTGTCGCGCACTTTGATGAGGAAGTCAAACTGTGCTTTGAACTCTTCATCGGTTGTGTTGATGCGAGGGTCTTTTAGAATTTCGAATTCTTGTTCTTGTGATTGGCCTGCGACTGTCAGTCTTACCTTGTATTTTCCGGGCACTGCCTTCGGGCCGAGGTTCGCTGATCCATAGTACACCATGCCCTGAAAAGTTTTGTATCCGGGATAGCGCATATTCCACACAAAGCGATTGCCGCCTGCTTTGACTGTAAGTTGATCGGCCTTGTCTTTCGCTTTGTTAGAAAAAGATTTTATCAAGTCGCCATCCATCTCAAGATAATCAAGCTTCACTTCTGTTTTATCATCAACGGCCTTCACAAAAAAATGTGTAATCACTCCACCCGGATGATTTTCACCTTCCAGCTTACGATTGCTTTCGCGAAAGCCACCACCACCCGGCATACGATATGCGGGCATAGGCTTGAACAAAAGAGTCTCCTTCGAAGTCATCTCAGGTGTGAGTTGATGGAGGGGAGTGAGGTCATCTATCATCCAAAAACTGCGTCCATGGGTTGCCGCCACAAGGTTGTCGTTCTTAACGGCCAGATCATGGATTGGCACGGGAGGCAGGTTGAGTTGGAACTTATTCCAGCTTGCACCATCGTCAAATGATACCCACATGCCCTTTTCTGTACCCGCATAAAGCAAACCTTGACGTTTAGGGTCGGCCCTTACTACCCTCACAAACTCCTCTTTTGGCAGGCCATTGGTAATGACTGTCCAGCTCTTGCCATAGTCAGTAGTCTTGTAGATGTAAGGGGTGTAGTCGCTGAACTTATATTGGCTCGCCACTACGTAGGCGCCACCTTTTACAAATGGATTTACTGCCAATGCTAATGTGATGGATAACCACAGTAACCAAAAGCTGTCATGAAAAAAT
>JAIENH010000548.1 GCA_019751475.1 Cyclobacteriaceae bacterium | reverse complement strand
AAGTTGCATCAGCAGTGTGTCGATGTTTTCGCGCTGGTGTTGAATGCCCCGCAGGTCTTTTTCCACCTGGTCGATGTCGCCACGGGCTGCATAGTAGTCGCGCTCAGCTTCATTCAAGCCACGCTCCATTTCATCTTTCTGAGCGTAAAGCTTGATCAACTCCTCATCACCCGTCTGGGTGTTTTCAAAGATGGTGCGTATTTCTCCTTCATTGTGCTTCAGTTCAACACTGTTGGATTCGATGCGAAGATTACTCTGTTCAACGGCCTCTTGCTTGAAACGTATTTCTTGCTCCAGGCTCTTCACCCGGTTGGTCTGCTGGTGAAAGAAGATGTTTTGTTCGTTGAATGCGTTTGACTTCTGACCTAGCACTTCGTTTTGCACGGTCAGTTCATCCGTCAACTGTTTTACCTTCTCGTCAAATTGTGCTAATTCATGCTGCATTACCTGTGCACGTGGCTGAAGTTCGTTGAGTTCTTTCAGCAATACGTCAATCTTCTCAAGGATGTCTTCCCTGCGCAAGTCCGCATTGTTGATCATCTCGGCAAACTGCTCCTTCTTGGTTTTTACGGAGATGTATTCATCGTTTACCTGCTTGATGGCGTTTTGTGCCTCTTCGATTGAATTTTTCAGGTTGTGATTGCGCAGACGCTCCAACTCCCGTTGACGGTCAAGGAGTGAGTGACGAACTTCTTCTAATTTCTTATTGAGTTCCTTGATCTCCTTATCGAGTTTCTCGAGATTTTTGGCGCGTCCTATTTTCTTTCCTTCAAAGAGGCCTACCGATCCACCCGAAAGGCTGAAGCGCCTCTTGGTGTACTTGCCGCTTTTGGTGATGAAGGTGTTGTCATCATCTACGGGCACCTGTTTGGTGTCACCTTCATAAAAATAGACCCGATCCAAAATGAAAGACATCAGCTTGCCATACTTCGGATCAAACTCGATGACTTGCGTAGCAGGGTAGGCGTTAGGATAAATTTGTGTATGATTCGGAACGAACTTTTCAAATGCATCCAGGATGAAGAAGTTTGCCTTGCCCTTGCTGGCATCACTCAGGATGTTGATCGCCTCATACGCTTCCGCCTCGTGATTGACGATGTAGTAGTTGAGGTATGGCTCCAAATAATTCTCAATAGCCACCCGGTATTCTTCCGGACAGGTAAGGATATCTGAAAGGAGTGGAGCGTTTTTAGTCCACTCTACTTTCTTTTTCAAGAACTTGATTGCCTCCGGAAAGCCCTCCAGGTTTTCTACTAATGATTTCGTGAGTTGATATTCATTCTGACGGGCATCTAACTTCCTGCCAGTCTCCGTCATCTCTTCGCGAATCATATCGATGGTTTTCTCCAGCGATGCGATGCGTGAAAGCACTTCGTTCTCTTCCTGCTTGATTTTCTCAAGCAATTGATTTTTCTCTTCTATTTCAGTTTGAAGCACCACCAGTTTATTCTCAAACTCCACGAGGCTTGCGCTTTGCTGGTGCGTGTCAGTGGTAGCGCGGTCAATTTCCTGGCGCAGCGAAGCGATCTGGATTTCGCGTATCTCCACAGCCTTGGTTGTCTGAAAAAATTCTTCCTGCCGTGTGCGCTGCTCCTGACGGAGAGCATCAACATCCAATTGAAGTTGTGAAGTAGATGTTTTTTGCGTCTCGTATTCTGACTTGATAAGTTCCGCCTTATTGGCAATATCCTGAAGTATGTTTTGCGCAGACAACTCTTCTGTTTGCAAGCTTTGGATAGCAAACGCAGCACGCTCGTTGCTCTTCTGATCCTGGTCAATCTGGTCGCGAAGGCTGGAAGCTCTGTCATTCAAAAAGCGGAGGCGCTCGTTGTTGATCTGCTTTTCACTTTCGTGATGACGGATGTTCGTTACATGATCGTTGATAGCCTTCTGCCGGGTGGAAAGTGTTTTTTCTTTAGTGATCAACTCTACTTTCTCGCGTTCGATGGACGATTCCTTCTCAGCTATTTCAGCCGTCAGTTTGATCTTGCGGTCATTTTCTTGTTCAATCTGCTGGTTTACGTGGTTGAACTTTTCTTTCTGTTTATTCACCACCACTTTGGCCAACTGAATGCTCTTCTCTTTATAGTCTTCCTTGGCTTTGTAATACGACTCAGTCTGCTTGGCCTGCTTCTCCAGGCTCTTCATGTTCTTTTCTATCTCAAACAACAGGTCCTCTACGCGCTCAAGGTCTGCGTCTGTGTCCTCAAGCTTCTTGAGGGTTTCTTTCTTACGTTTCTTAAACTTCGATATCCCTGCCGCTTCTTCGAAGAGCGTTCGCCTGGAGTTGTCGCGGTCATTGAGCAAGTCATCAACCATTCCAAGCTCAATAATGGCGTAGCTGTTAGAAGCTACTCCTGTATCCAGAAATAAGTTAGTGATATCTTTAAGTCGGCAGGTTACGCCATTCAGTAAATACTCACTTTCGCCAGAACGGTAAAGTCTGCGGGTAATAGTGATTTGAGAATATTCGGTAGGGAGTAAGTTCTTCGTATTGTTAATCGTGAGCGATACTTCCGCCATCTGCAAGGGTGAGCGCGAGTTGGTGCCGTTGAAGATGATGTTTTCCATCTTCTCAGAGCGAAGGGCGCTGGTTTTCTGCTCGCCCAACACCCAGCGTATGGAGTCCACCACGTTGGATTTCCCGCAGCCGTTCGGGCCTACGATGCCCGTGATCCCCTCGTCAAAATTGATTACTATTTTGTCGGCAAAACTCTTAAATCCTTTGATCTCTAACTTCGCTAATTGCATTCCTACCGTGGTTGTTCGTTGTAATAAAGTTGGCAAAGATAGAAGGAAATACGATTTGCGGAGGGGAGTTTTTTTAGTGCTTAAAGTGATGGTTTAACTAATCTGACCTATCGGTTATTTCTCAAAGTTTAATCTTGTTTTGAGGGCTCAATAAGCTCTTTGCACGGAAAGATTACGGCATTGAAAGCAGCCTCTGTGAAACAAATAAAATATGGTACTTTTGGTCTGCAATGGATGATATTAAAATCATACTCTGGGTCGTGATCGGTCTGATCTACCTCTTCTCCCGGAGGAAGAAGCCCCAACAGCCGCCAACACCACAACGAAACGAGGCACCTGAGCAGGAATATTCCGAGCCGGCACCCAAGCCCGTGTCATTTGAAGACCTGTTGCGTGAAATTCAGGAGATGAAAAAGCCGGAACCGAAACCGGTGCCCGAGCCAACCTACTACGATGTTCCGCCCAAGCAAGAATACGAAGAGGAAGAGGTTGTAGAAGAAGAGAAAAGCTTAGAAAAGGCTTACGATTACCGCCAGGAGAAGACTTACGAAACGTACGAAGAAGCCAAGAAGCAGGCCTTCGCCCGACCTTCATTGGAGGAGACTGCAAAGCTTGAAGATACCATCGTTCGATTTAGTCAATTTAAGAGCTATCAAAAAGAAGTGAAGGCCAACCCACTGGCTG
>JAIENH010000188.1 GCA_019751475.1 Cyclobacteriaceae bacterium | reverse complement strand
TCTCAAAGCTGCCGATTTGCTGGCCGGACCCTATCGCTATAAAATGAATGCCGCCACCATGTTGGGGCAATCCAAAAATGCCTACCAGGCCGAGATTGATTCTGCCTGTGAGCTCATAGATTTTCTGCGCTTCAATGTGCACTTCATGGGTGAAATTTATCGCGAGCAACCTGAATCAGGGCCGGGTATGTGGAACCGCTTGGAATATCGTCCTCTCGAAGGCTTCACGTTTGCGTTAACACCTTTCAACTTCACGGCCATTGGCGGAAACCTGCCTACAAGCATGGCCATGATGGGCAACACCGTGGTGTGGAAGCCGGCCAACACGCAGATTTATTCTGCGAATGTGTTTATGCAAATTTTGAAAGAAGCCGGGCTACCCGATGGTGTGATCAACTTGGTGTACGTCAGCGGGCCAACGGCCGGTGATGTCATTTTCAATCACCGCGATTTTGCAGGGATTCAGTTTACCGGGAGCACGGGTGTGTTTCAAGGCATGTGGAAGACCATTGGCGAAAGCATTCACAAATACAAGTCATATCCGCGCATTGTAGGAGAAACGGGTGGCAAAGACTTTATCGTGGCGCACAAAAGTGCACACCCAAAAGAAGTCTCTACGGCCATTGCGCGCGGGGCTTTTGAGTTTCAAGGGCAAAAGTGTTCGGCTGCTTCGCGCTGCTACATTCCATCTAATCTTTGGGACGATGTGAAAAAATACCTGCTGGATGATCTTCGCAGTTTCAAAATGGGAGGCACGGAAGACTTCGGTAATTTTATTAATGCTGTGATTGACGAACGTGCATTTGATTCCATTACTGGATACATTGAGAAGGCACGCAAAAATCCAATGAACGAAATTATTGCCGGGGGCAAATACGATAAATCAAAAGGCTACTTTATTGAGCCCACCGTGATACTTACTAAAGACCCTTCTTCCATCACCATGTGTGAAGAAATTTTTGGGCCGGTGGTAACCATCTATATCTATCGCGAAGAAAATTTTGAACAAACACTCGAACTGGTTGACCAAACATCGCCCTATGCATTGACGGGTTCCATCCTGGCGAAAGATCGCTACGCTATTGAAATGGCGACTAAAAAATTAGTGAACTCAGCCGGTAACTTTTATATCAACGACAAACCTACCGGGGCCGTGGTGGGTCAACAACCGTTTGGTGGTGCCAGGGGCTCAGGCACTAACGACAAGGCCGGTGCAAAAGTGAATCTTATGCGATGGGTATCCATGCGCACGATTAAGGAAACATTCGTTACACCGGTAAACTACCGTTATCCGTTTTTGGAGAAAGATTAGCTGAATCAGTGAAGCATTTAAAAATCGAACCAACCCATGAACAGGTTGGTTCGATCATTTTTAGCAATGACTATCCTGCCGTTGCGTCACGATACCATTTGATGTTTCGTGAGAAATACATGATAGCTGCCACAATCATAAACAAGCCGATGCTCCCTAGCAGCAATGAGAAATCCTGCGCTTGGATGATGACAAAAATGAACAGGTAAAAAATGCTCATCAGAATCGAAAATAAAATCACCAGTTGGCGCTTCGGCAAAAAGGTAGTAGCATAAAAGCTAACAAGGCCAATCGTGAAAAAGGATGCGATCGCGTAAGCTACATCGTACCCCACATGCTCGGACAATGAGAGCAACAACGTATAGTAAATGATCAACGCCACGCCCACGAGTATATATTGAAACGGATGTATCCGTATCCGGCTGGTGATCTCCACTAAAAATAAGGCAGTGAAGGCCAGGATAATGATAAGCTGACCGTACTTAGCTGTGCGAATACTTTTTTGGTACTGGTCGGCCGGAAGTTCAAGCCGCACACCAAACGATGATCCGCCCAATTGCTGCGCATCACCAACCCATTGTTGCTGAAAGGGTCGATTAAACGACAACACTTTCCAGCCGGCCGTAAAACCATTATCACTAATCTCAGGTTGTTGCGTGGGTAAAAAGGCCCCTTCAAAACTGGGAGAACCCCATGACCCGGACAATGATACGGTGGTAGTTTTTCCAACCGGCACCAGGTAGAGTCGCTCGCTTCCTTTAATCTGTAGTGTTACATCTACCTGGCCATTTACATCATCACGCGAAGCCCAGCCCGGATTGGCAGAGATACCGCTGGGAGAAGTTTGAGCGGAATTAGAATCATTGAAGTCAACCCCAATTTGACTTTGTGGCTCAGACGCAATTGGCTTTTGATTCAATTTCACAACCGGATTTTCACTGATGCCACGCAAATCATTGATGCCGATCATGATGGCCGCCTCTTTCCATCGCACCTGGTTGTCGGGTATGTTCCAGCGGGTGAAATCCAACGACTCAAAAGAGGCTTGCATGTTTAGTGATGCATCGTAAACCACGGCATCGAAAATACCCCGGTGACGCACTTGCGGAGCAATGGTGCCGGATATGCCAAGCTTATCGGGTAGAAAGTAGGCACGCTCTACAATTTCATTCACCTCCTCAACAGCAATTCCATTTTGCACATGTTTGATCTTTTCATAGCGAACAAACGGCACCACCAACACAGGCCCAGCCACCGTTTGAGGCCCTGACCATTTTGAGGCAATTTCGTGAATCACTTCTGCTGCGCGTTGCTGTCGCTCCTGAATCAACGATTGAATCCACGATGATGGGATGAGCAACAGCAGCACAAGAAAACCAATTGATGCCAGTTTGATGGTCACCGACTCCCGAATCCATTGATTGAGACGATCGGAAAGATTGAGTACCGGATTTTGTTGTTCCATGGTAGGTGTTATTTAAGTTCTTTTTACTGTTTATGTCCGTTGACTTTTGATTACTCCCTCCAGCGCATCGAGGTGTTTTTTAAAGGCATTCTTCCCCCGGGTGGTGGATTTGTATCGCGTGTTTTGCTTTCGCCCGATGAATGATTTTTGTATTGAAATGTATTCTTCCCTTTCGAGGGCTTTGAGGTGTGTGGCCAGATTGCCATCGGTGGTTCGCAACAGGTCTTTCAGCGCATTAAAATCAAATGAGTCATTGGCCACCAAGACGCCCATGATCTGGAGCCTCATGCGGTGTTCCAATACTTTGTCTAACTGTTCAAATGGGTTCTTCATGGATCGTATCTGCGATGCACCAGCGTGCCGTAAATGATGTGCAGAAGCCCAAACCCGGCAGCCCAAAAGAACAAGCCGTAACCAGGAAAGCAAGCGCAGGTCAAGCCTAATAGAATTTCAAGGTATCCCAGGTAGCGAAACTCATCGTACAAATTAGGGCTGGCGTTGACCAAAGCAAGACCATAAAACAAAAGACAAGCGGGCGCCACTATTTCGTAGTAGCCATTTAGAGCATGATGAGTATAAACAAGCCACCCGTGACTAAGGGGATCGTCAAATTCATTGCAAGCCGTTTGCTCGTTT
>JAIENH010000740.1 GCA_019751475.1 Cyclobacteriaceae bacterium | reverse complement strand
GGTGACAATGAAAGTGAAAGACGTTATCAGTCCGATCAACCCAGTGGTAAATATCAATACCACGCTTACCGATGCTATCGTGAAGATGACAGAGTACGGCTTTGGTGCCGTGACGTTGACAGATAATGACGGAAATGTAAAAGGCATCTTCACCGATGGCGATATGCGGAGATACTTGCAGAAAGATGGGCCTGAGACATTGAAGAAGAGGATGTCAGATTTTGCGTATGGCACACCGGTATCTGTACAGCAGAATGACGCGCTGACCGTTGCTAATGACATCTTCAAGCAAAAGCATGTTGATACGATTTTGGTATTGGACGGCACCAAGCCGGTGGGCATGATTGATATTCAGGACTTGGCGCAATGATCGAACACATTGTAAAACTATTTGAAAACGGAGGAGGGGAATTTATTTCTCCTCCTTTGCTTTTTAGCGAAAAGCTGAAGAAAGTAAAACTCATCATCTTTGATTGGGATGGCGTCTTCAATGACGGATTTAAACGAGGGGAGGAGGGAAGCATTTTCTCCGAAGTAGATGCCATGGGCACCAACATGCTGCGATACGCACTCTGGAAGTATCAAGCAGCGTTGCCGATTACCGTTGTGATCACTGGTGAAAATAATCCTGCCTCGCGCGCATTGGCCCAGCGCGAACATTTTCATGAAGTCATTTCTTTATCCAGAACAAGATTGCAGCCTTTGATGAAGTTTGTAAAAAATACAATGTAAAGGCAGAAGAAGTGCTTTTCTTTTTTGATGATGTGCTCGACCTGGAAGTAGCCAGGCGATGCGGTGCACGTGTCATGATCGGCCGCCCGGCAGCACCCATGCTTCGCCAGTTTGCCAAATCAAATGCTATTGCCGACTACATCACCGCCATGGATGGAGGTCGCCACGGCTTGCGTGAAGGCTGCGAGCTAGTGATCGGATTGCTTGGTTTGTTTGATCACGTGATTAGCAACCGAATGATTTTTTCTGAAGAGTACCAACAGTATTTAGCGGCAAGGGAGTCGGTGTGAGGCAATTAAGTTAGCATAAAGGGCTTACTCAAAAATGAGGTGAAGTGAGCCATCTCACAGGCTATGGGAACAAACAATGGGAGGGTAAAGTACTCTAAGCGTTCAACATTCATAGACATCGAAAAGATACGTGTTTTGTGGACACGAGTATTCTTACCGAACAAGAAAATTAGGTGACGCGATCAATGATCGCGCTAAATAGTAGTTCAACGCAAGCAACGCGATATTGAATAATCGCTAATCTTGAATCTGTTCTTGACGAAGCTTTTTAATCATTGCAATGGTTGTTCGCAGATTCATATTTTTCGCATTCAGCTTGAATGTCTTCATTTCAGTCTGAATTTTCAATCCAAAAATTCCCCTTCTACTTACTGTTATTATGTCACTATAGCGTAGTTCAATATCTTTTATCAAGTCATTATGCATTTCATATCTTTTTCTCCTAAAAGGCTTAGGGTGAAATGTTAACAGATCCCTCCTTAGGCAGAAAACACCGCTTACCTCAAATGGGGGAATTGCAAATCCATTGTCAATGCTAAGGGTACTTTTGTCCTTGATAAGAAGTGTATCTATTTTTACAATAGCCTTTTGACCAGAACAAGTAATGAAAGCAAACAAATAAATGAGTATGATGAACTTCATATGCTATTATTAAACCTATGTAGTCATTGCTTTACAGGTAAGAATCATAGGCACGCCCAGTGCCCAGGATTAGATGTGCAATGTTCCCAATCTAAAAATCCACCTCCAACATTACCTGGGTCGAGGTTGGTAAAATAGCTATTTTGATTAACGGCCAAATCGTATCCAACAATACCACCGTATATTCCTCCAACGATAGCACCCACGCCCACAACCGTGCCGAACCATGAACCAGCCGTAGCTCCTAAAGCTATAGCTGCAGCTCCTCCAGTAATCGCTACTACTGCGACAACGGCAGCAGCAACTATGGCTGTTACGGCAATCTGAATAAGATCATTAAACCATCCCTGTGTCCTTCCACCATTATTTGAACTAAGCGAGTCAGCCATATTCAAAATTTCAGGTATAGAGTTGTTTTGAAATTCAGCAAAAGCCATCATAGCTCTAACTTCATCAAACGTAAGCGAAGTATTTGTTTGCACACCCATTTTAAAATCTGTAATAACTGACTTCAAGACTATAGCTAATTGGTCTAGTGTCTTTCCTTCTTTGAGTGAATTGATCATGACATTTTTTATATCATCAGTGAGTTTCATAGTAAACTCTTTAGCAGATGTTGATAACGAAAAAAAACCAGCATCTTCAGTTTTTGACCTGAAATCTTTACTTGACTTCTGGTCAAAGAGATTTGTTACAATTACGCCTGCGATCTTTTTTTGTTCCTCATTAAAAACTGGTGAGAGGTAATCCATAAATGAACCTTTATCGACTTGACCCAGTTTCGCTCTGATGAAATCCAAAGTTGCCTTTTTTCTGATTAACGTATTTAGCTGGTTAGACATTGCGATAACAACCTGTTTTTCTTCAGGCTGTAGACTTACAAGTTTCTTAACTGATGTCCCTTCTTCGCAGCTCGAAGAAAGAAACGAGTTTGGTACTAAAGTAAGTTTATAAGTTTTTATCAATTTCACAATAGAAAAGAATAGTATTTCGCAATGGCCTTACATTCTCAATCATCGAGCCCTTTAAAGCATCTGGATTTCTCTGCTTTTGGGTTTCATAAGCCAGTCCACGGCAGCCTATAAAAAAAAGAGGCCGCCTTTTGAGACAGCCTCTTTTTGGATATTCAAGAAAGAGCAGATTACATCATGCCGCCCATACCGCCTCCGGGAGGCATAGCAGGAGCTTCTTTCTCTTCAGCGATTTCTGAAACAACCGCTTCGGTAGTAAGCAGTAATCCGGCAATAGACGCTGCGTTCTCGAGCGCCAAACGAGTTACTTTCGTAGGGTCGATGATACCAGCTGAGAAGAAGTCTTCGAACTTGTTCTCACGGGCATTGTATCCGTAGTCTTTCTTGCCTTCACGTACTTTGTTTACGATTACTGAACCTTCCTGACCGGCATTTTCAGCAATTACACGCAGTGGTGACTCAAGCGCCAGGCGCACGATGTTCACACCAGTTGACTGGTCTTCATTGTCAACGGCCAGGTTCTTAAGAGCGTCTACTGCGCGCAGGTATGCAACACCACCACCAGGAACGATACCTTCCTGAACGGCAGCGCGTGTAGCATGTAATGCATCGTCAACACGGTCTTTCTTCTCTTTCATTTCAACTTCCGTAGCGGCACCAATGTAGAGGATGGCTACCCCACCAGAAAGTTTAGCAAGGCGCTCCTGAAGTTTTTCTTTGTCATAATCTGACGTAGTCACTTCTATTTGCGCTTTAATTTGATTCACACG
>JAIENH010000590.1 GCA_019751475.1 Cyclobacteriaceae bacterium | reverse complement strand
TCACCGCTAACGGTGGGCAAATTTGGGTGAAAAGTAAAGTTGGGGAAGGCACTACGTTTACGTTTTCAGTGCCGTTGCGTGAGAAGCGGTTGTAATTGATACTATTGCGTCATCATTTAAGCCTAGCACTCCATAATAATATTGATAATCAGCACTTTAATATAAATCTGCAAAGCTTTGTTTTCATAGAGTTAACGTTTCGTTAACTTGAGAAAGTAATTAAGGAGCATGAAGAGTTGGCTAATCATGGCGTGGCTTGTGGCTGTCAGCAGCCTTGCGTTTTCACAAGACCTTGCTAGTATTGGAAAGAAGGATCCGGTTTCTGTAAACGGCTACCTGTCTTCCAACTTTCTTTTTAACGCTACAACTGTTCCAAACTCCTATCGCTTACCCTTCAGCTATTTTCTTAATGGCAATCTGACTTTCAATATATACGGAGTGTCTGTGCCTCTTTCGTTTAATTGGTCCAATCAACAATTCAATTTTCTTCAGCCTTTCAATCGGTATTCAATTCATCCAACTTATAAAGGAATTACTGCTCATCTTGGCTACACCTCCGTTAGCTTTTCACCTTACACAGTGAGTGGACATCTTTTTTTGGGTGGTGCAGTAGATGTGAAGCAAGGCAAGTGGATGATAACTGCTTTTTCCGGAAGGCTTCTCAAAGAAGCACGGCCAGACAGCTTACTTAACGTGCCCGGTAACTACGAGCGCTGGGGTTATGGTATCAAGGCTGGCCTAACACAATCAGCTACCACTATGTCATTCTCAATCTTCAAAGCGCGTGATAAGATAACGGCCATCACAGAAGACCTTGTTAATCGCAATGTATTCCCCCAGGAAAATTTAGTGGTCGGAACCGAGTTTTCACAGAAGCTTACCAAGCAGTTGGCCTTTCGAGGTGAATGGGCTGGAAGTTCGATTACCAGCAATACACTCGCTGATCTATCGAATGAAAAGGTAGCCATTAATCTGGGAGACTTTTATAGCGCCCGCACTACATCCGCTTTTTACCAAGCTTACAAAGGCTCTCTTAATTTTCAACAGAAGGGTTATTCCATTGGCACCTCTTATGAGCGAATCGATCCTGGCTATAAGACATTGGGTGCTTACTTTTTCAACAATGATTTGGAAAACATTACGCTCAATGCCTCTGCTCAACTTTTTAATAACAAAGTCAATATTGCTGCCAATGGAGGAGTTCAACGCGATAACCTGGACGGTTCAAAATCCAGTAACATGACCCGCACCGTTGGTTCAGTAAATATGAACATCGTGCCCACCGACAGGTTGACCCTTCAAGGCAGCTATTCTAACTTCTATTCATTTACGAATATCAGAACAGCCTTCCTTACCATTAATCAAACTACTCCTTTTAACACGCTTGATACACTGAATTACACTCAATTGTCTCAAAGTATAAATGCGTCCGCTACCTGCATGCTGGAACGCACTAAAGAAAAAATGAAAAGCCTGATGGTAAGTGGCAACATGCAAAATGCTACCGACCGGCAGGGCGAGCGAGCCGCCAATAATGCGGGAAGTAAGTTCTATAATTCTATGGTTGCCTATAACCTCGGCTTGCAACAAAAGCAGATCACCTTCTCATTTGCATTCAACTATTCAAAAACAGAATCTCCAGTATTTAAAACAGACATTCTGGGGCCTGTTGTGTCGGCCAATAAAATGTTGATGAAGAAAAAATTACGGATCAACGCCTCCTCCGCCTGGAACACTTCTCTCGTAAATGGAGATACCCAATCACAAATCTTTACAACGCGCATCAATTCAGCATTGCAACTACAAAAGAAGCATCAATTTCAACTAGGTGTGGCTCATTTACAGAGAACCTCCCGTGCGGCCACCACGCCCAACTCATCTGATTTGACCATTAACATAGGCTATAACTACCAATTTTCTGCAAAATGAAAATACGCCTTCATACCGCTCCCCTGCTTATCTGCTTATTGGCGATTGTCCTGATTTGCCCGCAAAGCAGTGCAGCAGGAACGGTAGATTCATTGACCGAAAAGTCTATTATCATTCATGACCTTTCTACTTCCAACACACGACAATTCGATGATCTCGCTTTTCCATTAAATACAGACTCCGACCCGATCATTCTCAATAGTCCAGCCGATGATTCTATTCAATATTACCGGGGCCGATCACAAGAATTGAAACGGGTAGTATTAGAGACGCAGCGCTTCCGAGAGACGCTTGACAAAATGGCCCTCGTAGATCTTCCGATCGGTATTGTTGGCGATAAAGCCAACGCCAATTATGCAATCCTCATCGACAAAGTCTTTTTTAATGAACGCGGTACATTCATCGAAGTGTACATGTCTTTTGAGGTACCGCAAATGAACAAGCCCCTTGACTTCAGGGGAATTGTGCAGATTACCCAAGAGGGCGGCATAACCGGCACGGCCAGATTATATCTGCTGGACAACCATGAGTTTGATATTGGGAGAGGAAAGCTCACCATCAACGGAGATCCGCGAATACGAGATGGTCAAAATTTCACTTTCGTGGAATTTGATTGCAATGGTTTCAAGGGACTGTCATTAAAAGCTACCATTGAGTTTTCCAAGGACATCCTCGTAACCGAAACGCCCACTGGTGAACCTAAAGACGAGCGCGTTAAAATAGCCCTCACTACTTATCTCACCTCCTGGAGTGACTTATTACTCAGAGTCAATATTCCAGACTTTCAGATCAAAGGCGTAAAAGGGCTGGGCTTCAAAATTGATGAGGCCTACTTTGACTGGAGTGATACGGCCAGTCCGCCACGATTTGTTGCTCCGGCTGACTATCAAAATCCATTTGTAGGAAGTGCTCAACAAAATCTATGGCAGGGCATCTATATAAAGCAAGCCAAAATCATGTTCCCTCCTCAATTCAAAGAAAAAGGAGACCCCCTACGAAGAAGTATCGGAGGAGAAGACTTAATCATTGATCAGACTGGTTTTAGCGGAAGGTTGTTTGCTGAGAATTTAATTCGAAGTGGTGATATGACAGGATGGGCCTTTACGCTGGATCGGGCTGAAGTACAAGTTGTAAAAAACTCACTTACGCAATTTGCAATCAGGGGCAGAATCAATATTCCGGCATTTGAAAAATCTGCACAACCGGCCGATCAAAGAGAAGACGCCAGCCTAGCATATTCAGCTTTTATGACCGCCTCCGGCAACTATCAATTTGATGTCATCTTTCGCGAACGCCTTGAACTAAACCTGCTCGCGGCTGAATTATTTATCAACCCCAACTCTTCGATTACTATTGCCAAACGTGATCAAAAGTTTATCGCTAGCGCCAATTTAAATGGACAGCTTAACATCAATGCACCGTTTTCAGGGACTTCTGCGCTACTAAGTAAAATTTCCTTTGAAAGA
>JAIENH010000375.1 GCA_019751475.1 Cyclobacteriaceae bacterium | reverse complement strand
GCACCTTGGCGGCATCAACGAAGTAGTGGCCCCCGGCCGTGACGGGCACTTTGCGCAAGTCTCCTTTTTTCTCGTCTGTGCTTCCCAGGGCAGAAGAAATCTCGCGACCTGTTCTTCGCATTACCCTGGCACCCATCTCCTGAATGAAAGCAACCGACATGGCCCGCTTCTTCTTCGCCTCCTCCAAAATAAACTGCAACGCCTCGTAATGATCCAAGACCATGTTTTGATGCTCCTGGGGTTTTCCTCCAATGGAAATACCTTTCTCGAGCAGTGTATTCGTTTCTTCGATCGTAAGGGAAGAGCCTTCAATCTTGGTGGAATGATGCGTCAGCGCATAGAGATTGAATTGTTCAGCATTGATGGCAGTGCCAGCCGTGGCCCGGTAGGTCTTCGTTAGTTCTTCAATATCGCGCCAAATGTCTGCCATGGTTTTCGAAGGGAAACAAATTTACGAAAACCCCAGAGACACCTCTTACTCATGTCGAAGCGCTTTCACCGGGTTGGAGAGTGAGGCCTTGAGCGACTCATATCCTACGGTGAGAAGCGTGATGATTACAATCGCGCCAATCACACCACCAAACACCCATACCGACAGCGAGGTCTGGTACACAAAGGTGGACAGCCACTGCCGTGAAACCAGGAAAGCCACTGGTAGTGCAAGCACACTGGCAATCAACAACAATTTGCCAAAGACACTGAGCAACAAAATCAAAATCTGCCCGCTGCTGGCACCCATGCTTTTGCGAATGCCGATCTCCTTGGTGCGCTGCTCCGACAAAAAGGAAGCCAACCCATACAAGCCCACGCAGGTGATAAGAATGGCCAGCCACGAAAATTTTTCCGTAAGGGCAGCCACCTTGGTCTCGTTTTCATACATGCGACCAAACTCCTCGTCCACAAACCAGTAGTCAAAGCCGAAGTGCGGAAATGTTTTCTTCCAGGTGCTTTCCAGGAAAGCAATTTTCTCTTGCATCTTTCCGGCCGGAAGGCGCACGTGAATGATCCGGTCTACACTGTGGGGCTTGGGCGAGATAGCCAGCGGCTCAATTTTCTTTCGCATGGATTGGTAAGGGAAATCCTCGACCACGCCAATCACAATTCCCGTCACAGGCGCTTTAGTCGAGTCAGGTTGGGAGTAGCCCATCACATAGTCAGGGCGCACGATGGTCTTGCCCACCATGTCTTGCGGTGTGAGGTGCAAGGCCTTAGCGGCTGTCTCGTTCAGCAACACAGCTGATGAATCGGCCACATTCTTGCTGTCAAAATCACGACCGGCAATAATTTTCAAACGAAAGGTCTGTGGAAAATCGTAGTCACCATTGAGTTGAAACCATTGGTGCTTCTCTTCATTGATGTCTGGAAATTGCATTTGCATACCGATGGGCCCAAAGTAATCCAGGCGAGGCAAGTGATTCGCTATGGTCATCGTCTCGATCTCCGGATCGCTCATCACCTGGTTTTTAAAACTCAAATATTGTTGATCGGTAGCCGGGCCATTAAATCCGCCATAGCGAATAGACACAATCTGCCGGCCGGCTTCGTTAAGCTTGGAGTTTTTCAGCAAGTCCATCTGGCGCACAATGATAACCGTGCCCGTGAGCAGCATCACCGCTACACCAAACTGCAGCGTAGTGAGAAATTGGCGAAAGCGAATCGATCCCTTTCCAAAAGCAAACTTGCCTTTGAGTACCGATGCCGGCTGAAAGCCTGACACAAAAAGAGCCGGGTAACTGCCCGCGAGCAACGTCACCAGCAACACTACTCCTGAAATAATCAGCAGCATCGGGCCGTTGACAATGTGCAGGATGGTAAATGTTTTTCCCGTAAGATCGTTGAACTGTGGCAGGAAGAACACCACCAGCAGCAGTGCTACAAGTGCCGAGATGAGCACCAGCACAAATGACTCCAGCATAAATTGAAAAAACAATTCTCCACGAACACCCCCAAAGGTTTTGCGCAAGCCAATTTCGCGGGCCCGCCCCGCTGACTTGGCCGTGGACAAATTGATGTAGTTAATGCAGGCCACCACCAGGATGAGGAATGCGATGGTGATGAACACATACATGTAGGCGATGTCGGCTGTTTTGTGGTCGATGGTCCAGTCCATCTCCTTATCAAAGTGGATATCGGTGATCTTCCGGATCAAGGGCGTGAATTTTACATTCCAGTTGTTCTTGGCGATTACATCGTCTACGCGCTTTTGAAGATCGGCCTGGATGGTGGGTATCTTACTTTCGTCAGTACACACGATGTATGATTGTGTCCAGTAGCCGTTGTTGCCATCACCCATGGCTGTGTTCAGTCGGTTTTCCAGGTCAGGTGTGAAAGGCTTTAGCGCCAGGATGTTCGCAATGTATTTCGGTTTCACATGTGAGTTGGAAGGCAGATCATCAATCACAGCTGTCACGATCATCTCCACGTTTTGTCCGTTGGTCACCCACTGATATGAGACGGTCACAGTTTTATTAATCGGGTCTTCATCGACAAACAATTCCTTCGCAGATGATTTTGTTAACACCATCGCATTGATGTCTTTGAGAGGCGTGGCCGATCCTTTGAGAATGGGCAAGTAGATCACATCGGTAATAGACGACTCAGCCCAAATGATTTCTTCGGTAAGAATAACCCGGTCTTTGGCTGTGTAGTGAATGCTGGTAGGCATACCCCACGATGTGTAGCTGGTGATACCGGAAATACCCTCATAGTTGGCTTGAATATAATTGTCCCACCCGGCTGGTGCGTATGGGGCTGCTTCAATTTCACCTGTCTGCATCTGCACTTTGTAGCCCATGCGATAGGTGTGGGCCGCATCGGGGTGCATCGTGTCAAACGTGAGTTCGTCTTTCACATAGAGCAGTATAAACAACGTGGACGCCAACCCGATAGCCAGGCCCAGCATATTAACAATAGCATAGCCTCGCTGACGCGCAATGTTGCGGAAGGCCAGCAGAAAGTAGTTAATGATCATAGCGATGTGAGGTTGCGTTGCTGATTTACCACAACGTGAAAGTAGAGGTGAGGTAACAGCACGAGGGCGTTTAATGACAACATGTTACCGGCTGTGACAATTAATTACAATTCACCAGCCCGCCACGATCCGTCAGGCAAAAACGCTTACCTTTTAAGTTTGCCTTAAGTAATCGTTTTTTGGTATTCTTTACTGTGGTGGTTAGAAATTGAAAGAGAAGAATGATGTAATTTGCTTCGCTAAAATTTCAACCTATGGTACACGCTTACATTCAGTCCAATCAAGACAGATTTCTGGCCGAGCTTTTTGATTTGCTGCGCATTCCCTCGGTAAGTGCCGACAGCCGACACAAGGCAGACGTGCGCAAGGCGGCTGAGTACGTGGCGCAAAAACTAAAAGATGCCGGGGCCGACCAGGTGCA
>JAIENH010000138.1 GCA_019751475.1 Cyclobacteriaceae bacterium | reverse complement strand
TACCCAGTTTTTCTTTTACCTGCTTGCACACACCTAAGAAGTCCGCACCGGAGCGGTCCATCTTATTAACGAAACCGATACGGGCTACTTTATAATTGTCAGCCAGGCGCCAGTTAGTCTCTGATTGAGGCTCAACACCATCAACCGAGCTAAACAAAAACACCAGACCATCCAATACACGAAGAGATCGGTTTACCTCTACGGTAAAGTCCACGTGACCAGGTGTATCAATGATGTTTACGTGATATTCTTTTTGACGATACTTCCAATGTACCGTAGTAGCAGCCGAAGTAATGGTGATACCACGCTCCTGCTCCTGCGCCATCCAGTCCATGGTGGCGGCACCTTCGTGCACCTCACCAATCTTGTGGTTTACGCCCGCATAGTAAAGAATGCGCTCAGTGGTCGTGGTTTTACCAGCGTCAATGTGCGCAGCAATACCAATGTTCCGGGTGTATTTTAGGTCTCTTGCCATTACGTATTAGAATCTGAAATGTGAAAATGCCTTGTTCGCCTCTGCCATGCGGTGCGTATCATCTTTCTTCTTGATGGCGGCACCTTCCCCTTTAGAAGCAGCGATAATTTCCGCTGCCAACTTATCCATCATCGTTTTCTCTCCGCGTGCGCGTGAGTATTCGATGAGCCACTTGATGCTCAAATTGATTTTGCGCTCAGGCCTGATTTCAACAGGCACCTGGAAAGTAGCACCACCTACCCTGCGGCTCTTTACTTCCACTGAAGGCATGAGGTTATTCATCGCACGTTTCCAAACTTCCAAGCCGCTCTCGCCAGCCTTCTTTTCTACGATACCAATAGCATCATAAAAAATGTTGTAGGCTACGCTTTTCTTGCCTTGCTCCATCATGTAGTTCACGAACTTGGTCACCAACGTGTCGTTGAACTTCGGGTCGGGAAGAAGATATCTCTTCTTAGGTTTTGATTTTCTCATGACTTCTTTATGCGATTATTTTTTCTTAGCGGGAGCTGCGGCTGCACCTTTTGCTGCTGGAGCAGCTGCACCGGCTTTCGGTCTCTTAGCACCGTACTTCGAGCGGCTCTGCTGTCTGCCGTTTACACCGGCTGTATCCAATGCCCCACGGATAATGTGATAGCGAACACCGGGAAGATCTTTCACACGGCCTCCGCGAATCAATACGATTGAGTGTTCCTGAAGATTGTGACCTTCACCTGGGATGTAGGCGTTTACCTCTTTTGTGTTGGTAAGACGAACACGCGCTACTTTGCGAAGAGCCGAATTAGGCTTCTTAGGAGTGGTGGTGTACACACGGGTACAAACTCCCCTGCGCTGCGGTGAAGAATCAAGGGCGGGTGATTTTGACTTGAACGTCAACTTTTTCCGTCCTTTTCTAACAAGTTGCTGAATGGTAGGCATCTTTTGGAACCCTTTAAAAATTAGGACTGCAAAGGTATTTAAAGTCGGGTACGATGCAAAACCCTGAATAAAAGAAATTTAAGGCCCAAATGGCTCATTTTGAGCTAAAAACGAAGATTTGAAGGCTTAAAGCGCTAGGCCTCTCCGATGGTACCGCCAAAATTCATCGGGAATTGCGGCACATCGTTGGTTTGCTTGATGGGGCCAAAAGAGGCCTCGTATTTACTGATGTTGTCTTTAAGGGCTGCCAACAGACGCTTGGCATGCTCAGGAGTAATGACAATGCGCGACTTCACTTTGGCCTTGGGCACACCCGGCATCAGGCGAATAAAGTCGATGACAAACTCGCTGTTGGAGTGGGCAATCATCGCGAGATTAGAGTAAACTCCTTCTGCAATTTCCTCGCTCAGCTCAATGTTGATCTGGTTTTGCGGGGGCTGATTTTTGTCGTCTGCCATAACTCAATTTTTTAGGTGGCCCAATTAAGCAATTAGCCAATGACATTCCATTGGCTAATCACTCATTGTTTGATATCAGGTATGTTAATCCTGTAGTTCCCTTTCTTTCCGGACGGGTGCCGGAGCAGAAGTGGCTTCTACCATTTTCTCATACTCCTCTTCCGAACCTACTAACAGGTCGTTGAACTTGCGCTGACCTGTACCGGCAGGGATCAGGTGACCAACGATCACGTTCTCCTTCATACCAGCCAATTGGTCGGCTTTGCCGCGGATGGCCGCTTCGCTCAATACCTTCGTGGTCTCCTGGAAGGAAGCCGCAGAGAGCCAGCTTTCAGTCTTCAAGGAGGCTTGCGTAATTCCCTGCAAGGTAGGACGTGACACGGCCGGCATGGCATCGCGCACCTCTACCGGACGCTGGTCTTTTCTCTTCAGTGAAGAATTTTCATCACGCAACTCACGTGCCGTTACAATTTGCCCCGGCTTGAACTTCTGGGAGTCCCCGGCATCCAAAACCACTTTCTTATCCAGGATCAAGTCGTTCAACTCACGGAATTCCAGTTTGTCAACATACTCACCTTGCAAGAAGCTGGTATCACCACTGTCGATGATCTCTACTTTTTGCATCATCTGGCTCACGATCGCTTCAATGTGCTTGTCGTTGATCTTCACACCTTGCAAGCGATATACTTCCTGGATTTCGTTCACTAGGTATTCTTGCACAGCCGTAGGTCCTTTGATCGACAGGATATCTGACGGTGTGATTGCTCCATCTGACAATGGCTGGCCTGCTTTAACAAAGTCATTGTCTTGCACAAGGATATGCTTCGAGAGAGGCACGAGGTAGCGCTTCTGCACACCATCACGTGACTCAATAAATATTTCACGGTTACCGCGCTTGATGCCTCCATAGGTCACCACGCCATCAATCTCGCTTACTACAGCTGGATTAGAAGGGTTGCGCGCTTCGAACAATTCTGTTACGCGAGGCAAACCTCCCGTGATGTCGCGGGACTTACCCACGGCACGCGGAATTTTCACCAATACCTGACCGGCTTTGATGGTCTCGCCTTGATCCACTGCCAAGTGGGCACCTACCGGAATATTGTAGCTCTTTGTATCTGGCTTGCCTTTTACAATAATGGCCGGATTCTTCGTCTTATCACGCGTATCGGTAATCACCTTCTCACGGTGGCCGGTTTGTTCATCCGACTCCTCCTTATACGTGATACCTTCAATGATTGACTCATACTCGATCTCACCATCAAATTCTGAAAGGATCACCGCATTGTACGGATCCCAGTTACACAAGTCGTCACCTTTCTCTACTTTCTGACCTTCTTTCACATGTAAGAATGAACCGTAAGGAACGTTGTTGGTAATCAGCACACGGCCTTTCTCTACAATCCTAATCTCGCCCGTGCGGCCCATCACTACTTTCACATTCTTACCGTCACGGTCTGTAGTATCGATGGTACGAATACCTTCAAACTCAACTGATCCGGCAAACTTTGCTTTGATGCTTGCTTCTGTCGCAATGTT
>JAIENH010000368.1 GCA_019751475.1 Cyclobacteriaceae bacterium | reverse complement strand
CACTATCTGTGTAATGCTTTACAATTTATTGATTTACATAATTCTTCCGCTTAACTTAGGTGGACTCAAATGCATTCCTTATGAAAACATTTCTTCCTTTGCTTTGCCTGTTTTGCTTCTCGGCTGCAGCCCAGGTGGGGTTTAATAATCCAGCCCCGCATCCTTCTTCTATTCTAGATCTCACAGCCAATGACAAGGGGCTGCTCATTCCCCGTATGAGCAAAACCCAACGGGAGGCCATCTCAAGCCCAGCCTTGGGGCTACTCGTCTTTGAGCTACCCTCTATAGCAGACAACAATAACCGGGGCAGTTTTTATTACTACAACGGAGTCGGCTGGTTTTCATTGAATGAGTGGGACCGGGCTGAAGCGAGCACGAATCTGTCGCTCACGGGAAATGCTTCTGTGTCAGGAAACGTATCAGCTGGCAGTTTAGTAGTATCAGGTTTTTCTACAAATGCCTTGGTTCCATCGGGTGGAATAATCATGTGGGCGGGATCCCTTGGATCTATACCTACAGGATGGACTTTATGTGATGGTAACAATGGCACGCCTGATTTGCGAGATCGATTTATTGTAGGAGCCGGAAACAGTTATGGGGTTGGTGTTACTGGAGGCCAGAATAGTGTGGCTCTGACAACTAATGAAATGCCCTCACACTCACACTCGGGATTCACAAGTACTAATGGGTCTCATTCACATACCATTGGCTACCAAGTAAAAAGTACCCGAAATCAGGACTCATCTGGAACATGGGAAAATGGAAATTCGACATCAAAATCGACTTCTACTGATGGTGCTCATAGTCATTCATTTGTTACAAATTCTATCGGTGGAGGCCTACCTTTTGATAATCGTCCTCTATTCTATGCAATAGCGTATATTATGAAGTTATAGTAAGTTGTAAATTTTGTGGCTATACCTAAAATCATTTATCAGACCTACGCACATAACCAACTGCCGTTTATCACACGGTTATTCATCTGGTGGATGCGCCAGGTCAACCCGGAATACCGTTATGAATTTTTTGACGATAATCGCATTGCTTCTTTCCTTAAGGAAGCATATGGTCCTGAAGTTTTTGATGCCTATGATAAACTTGTTATCGGGGCAGCCAAAGGTGATTTTTTCAGATATGCCGTCTTGCTCAAAACGGGAGGCGTTTACATCGATGTTGATGGAGCGATCGTTCGTCCACTAAAGCTCATTATCAATGATAGTGATAATGCGGTATTAACACGTGAAAGAGATCATCCGTTTTTTGTACAGTGGGCACTTATTTTTGACAAAGGACATCCCTTTCTAGAAAGAACACTGAAAAAATGTATTGAAAACATTAACCAAAACCGCTTTCCCCACAGTGTTCACCAGATGACGGGTCCCTCTGTCTTTACAGAGGCTGTGAATGAATGCCTGGCAGAAAACCCAAACATTTCGTATCGTGTACTCGGTATCGATTACGAACGAAAGGTCAAAAAAGTAATCATCCCGAAGCATTTTTTGAATGCTGTGATGTACGTTAAAAAAGTACATTGGATGAAAGATGAACGACCTGTCTTGAAATGAGAACCTAAATCCTATTTTAATACTTTACTAACTTCTCTATTAGCCTACCCTTGGCCGTTTGAAATGACAAAAAGTATAGGCCAGGTGGCGCTTGCAGCGTAAATGAGTAAACTCCTTTATCCTGCCGCTCAAGGGTTGTCGGTATTAAGCGTCCTAGTTGATCTCTTACCACCAGCGATGAAAGATCCGATATACCCTCCACATACACTTGGCCTGGGTTTGGGTTAGGATATACGCGTCCAACGCTAAAAGGGTCTTCCAGGCCTGTCACTACATTTACCGTAATCGTTCGATCAACCTGCGGGGCTGGAAAGTAGCTCTCATTTCCCGTCTGCTTGGCAGAAATGGTGGCCGTGCCGGGCGCACCTATCGTAAGCGTACTTCCACTGACCGATGCGACTGATGGATTTGAACTGCTAAACGTTATCGGAAGCCCTGACGAAGCTAATGCTACCAATGTGACAGGTGGATCTTTTTCGTTTCGTTCGGGTAAAATTCCAAATGTTATCGTTTGATTGATTTTGCCAATAACAATATTCTGAACAACCGGAATGGCCGTATCAAAATCTGCATTGCCTGCCTGAGTTGCTGTGAGTGAAACAGCTCCGCCTTTAAGTATTGTAGCAGTAACTCCGCTGACATTTACTATAGAGGCGTCAGATGAGGTAAACTGCACAGGCAGGGAAGAAGAGGCAGATGCTGAAAGGGTGAATGCTGCATCACCAAAGCTTTTGGTTGGAATAGCCGAAAATGTGATGACATTAGATTTTTTGATGACAGTTAGTTTTCGGTACACAATGGGCGCATTTTGCCACATGCCGTCTCCAGGCTGGCGAGCTATTATGAACGTAATACCCTGTTTTAAAATAGAGATCGTACTGCCTGTGATCGAGGCTACCAAAGGATCTGAACTGCTTAACTGAACCGGTAGTCCAGAACTGGCAGTAGCTGAAACAACAAACGATGGGTCTCCAACCGTTTTGGTCGGAATGCCGGCAAAGCTGATGGTTTGTGAACTTTTAAGAGGAGAAGCAAACTTCCAAAGCTCTTGATTGCTCACTAGGTTGGCAGCAGGGAAAATCACGTTTCCATTGCAATAGGTCATTTCTGCTGTCTGCACATTGCTGATAGGTGTATCAAATGTTATTTTGAAAGTTCCCTCAGGAGTACCATCCGACCGCCATATTTCTTCTGTACTTGCAGCTGGGTTCGTTAGTCTGAAATACACCAATCCGTTGGCGGGTTTGAGGTCTACCGGCACGCGCCCCAAGTCAAATTGAAAGATTGACTGTGTACCCTCTTCAGAGCCGTCACTCGTCCACAACTGGTAAAAGTATTGGCCCGCTATTTCAACAGATGGAGTAAAAAAGGCAATGTTGTTATTGATAGCACGATAGCTATCTACATTTCCAATCTTGCTGGTGCCCCCGGATGTGCCATCCGTTCGCCACAATGACACGTTTCCATTCGGATCGGTCGATGTAAAAAAAGATGTTGTACTGCCCAGGGAAAAAAAATTCTTGGGAGCAATTCCCGCTATACCGACAATAGCATCTTTTACCAACACTGTACCTGCTGCGGTGCCATCACTCCTCCACAACTCCTGGCCATTCGTGCCATCATTTCCTGAGAAAAAAACTTGACCGCCATTGGCGAATAGCTCTTCAACGAATCCGAACGTTTTGATCGGTATCGTTCCTGTTGTAGTACCATCGCTGATCCATAACTCAGTGTTACCGGGTGTATTCCAAAATGTCGCAGGGAGGATTAATTTTGAGGGACCAAATTTTTTAAACTTATGGAAACCTCCAAGC
>JAIENH010000222.1 GCA_019751475.1 Cyclobacteriaceae bacterium | reverse complement strand
CTCGTGATGATTCACGGAGGCCCAACGGGCATTGACACACCTACGCCCGTGCCGGGCTCTGTCTACCCAGTGTTGCAATGGCTCGACAAAGGTTGCCTCGTGCTGCGGCCCAACTACCGCGGCTCTGCGGGCTACGGAGAAGCGTTCCGATCGCTGAACGTGAAGAACCTGGGCGTGGGTGATATGTGGGATGTGATGAGTGGCATCGACTACCTAGATAAAAAAGGCATGATCGACAAAAGCAAAATGGGAAGCATGGGTTGGAGCCAGGGCGGCTACATCTCCGCGTTTCTCACTACCAACACGGACGTCTTCAAGGCAATATCGGTGGGTGCGGGCATCAGCAACTGGACGACCTATTACGTGAGCACTGACATTCATCCGTTTACACGGCAATACCTGAAGGCCACACCATGGAGTGATGATGCTATTTACAAAAAGACTTCACCGATGACCAACATCAATAACGCCAAGACACCCACGCTTATTCAACACGGAGAGTTTGACAGGCGTGTGCCCATCTCCAACGCCTACGAACTGGTGCAGGGCCTGCGCGACAAGAAAGTACCGAGTGAGTTGATCGTGTATAAGGGCTTTGGCCACGGCATCACCAAACCCAAAGAACGACTGGCTGCCATCTGGCACAACTGGCAGTGGTTTAATAAATATGTGTGGGGCGAAAAGGTGGAGTTGCCGGTGGGAGACACAAAAAAGTAAGCAATCATTTTGAGGTTATTCAAAGCGCAAAAGAGCTTGGCCTGCCAATCATAAAACTTTTGTAGTGTAAGCGAACGTGCATTGTATATTCAATGTCTAAATCCTTCCCTATGAAAAATCTTTTCGCCATCGCCATTTTATTTTTTATCAGTGTGTCCTTACAGGCCCAATCCGCCTGGACGCCCGAAGTCATGATCAAATTCAAACGGGTGGGCGGCACCGACCTATCACCTGATGGCAAGTGGGTGGCCTACACCATCTCCACGCCCATGATGGAAGGTGAAAAATCAGAATTTCTTACGCACATCTGGCTGGCCTCAGCCGATGGTGCGGTGAACATGCAATTCACGCAAGGTGATAAGAGCTGCACCAGTCCAAAGTTTTCGCCCGATGGAAAGTACCTCGCGTTTCTCTCATCGCGCGGCAACGATAGCAAGACACAAGTATGGGTGATGCGAACAACCGGTGGCGAGGCGGAGGTGATCACACAATCTAAAACAGGTGTTGAACAATTTTCCTGGGGGCCGCACAGCAAGCGCATCGCTTACACGCAGCGCGACCCTGACACCGAGCAGGAAGAAAAAATGAAGAAAGAGAAACGCGACTGGAACATCCAGGACGTGTGGAAGTATTCACACCTATACACGGTCTTTATTGACAAGAATGCCAAAGGCACGCGCGATGGCAAACGCCTGACAAAAGGAAATTTTCACGTGACTGCTTTTGACTGGAGCCCCGATGGAGCTACACTGGCATTTTCGCATCAACCCACACCGTCAGCCGACCTTTGGACGGGTACAGATATCTCCACCGTACCTGCAGACAGCGGTGCTGTGAAGTCGCTAGTGGCGATGAAGGGCTCGGATGCCAACATGCTGTACTCACCCGATGGATTATCAATTGCCTTTGTATCCGATGGTGGTGACCCTAAGTGGGCTTCCATCCAGGATGTGTATGTTGTGCCTGCCGGAGGAGGACAACCGAAGAAACTGGCTGAGACACCCGATCGCAATGCCAATATTTTCAGATGGTCACCGGACAGCAAGGAGATTTATTTTACAGAAACAGACCGCTCCAGCAACCGGGTATTTGCTTTGCCGGTGAGCGGAGCGAAACCACGTGCGCTCACAACCGGTGCGGGAACGTATGGAGGCGCTTCGTTCAGCAAGGATGGCAAAGTGATGAGTTTCATCCACCAAACACCGGAAGTAGCACCCGAAGTTTTTGTCAGCGCAGTGACGCCCTTCGCGCCAAAAAAATTATCAGACGCGAATGCCTCCTTTCCTAAACTTTCATTTGGCAAAACGGAAGTGATCAAATGGAAATCGAAAGACGGAAAGGAAATTGAAGGCTTGCTCACCTATCCAGTCAACTACAAGGCAGGAAGAAAATATCCACTCATCATGAACATTCACGGTGGCCCCACCGGAGTGTTCACTCAAAACTTTACGGCAGCGGGGTCGGTGTATCCCATTCAAGCCTTCGCACAACAAGGCTATGCCGTGCTGCGTCCTAATCCGCGCGGCAGCAGCGGCTATGGAAAAGATTTTCGTTTTGCCAACTACAATGATTGGGGCTTTGGCGATTATGAAGATGATCAAACCGGAGTGGATAAAGTAATTGAGATGGGCGTAGCCCATGCCGACAGTCTGATCATTTGCGGATGGAGCTATGGTGGCTACATGACTTCGTTTACCGTGACAAAAACAAATCGTTTCAAAGTAGCCAGTGTGGGCGCAGGCGTTACTAATTTGATGAGCTTCAATGGCACGGCTGATATCCCGAGCTTCCTTCCCGATTATTTTGGCGGAGAGTTTTGGGATCGGGCCGATGTGTATGCCAAGCACTCCGCCATGTTCAACATCAAGAATGTAAAGACACCTTCACAAGTCATACACGGTGAGCGCGACCCTCGCGTGCCTCCGTCACAGGGCTTTGAATTTTATGTAGCCATGAAGCGACTCGGTGTGCCCACTGAAATGATCACATACCCGCGCACTCCGCACGGACCGCAAGAGCCCAAATTTATCCAGGACATTGGCGAGCGGATGATTGCGTGGTTTAATAAAAATTTGAGGAAGCGGTAGCGGTTTAAAAGAGAATAGCATTTCTACTACCTTTGTGGTCAAGGCTATGAAGCAAGAATCTTCCATATTGAGCAATACGCAACTCGAATTGCTAAAATTGTTTTCCACAAATCTTTCGGAAAGCGAATTGCGAGAGCTTAAGGAAGTAATTGCCAGTTTTTACGCTCAAAAATCAATTCAATTTGCTGATCGTGCCTGGCAAGAAAAGCACTGACCCAGGCCGACATGGACAACTGGCTTAATGATCCGGCACAGTGATAAAATTGGTGATTGATACAAATGCGTTACTAGTATCCATTCCCCGACTTTCTGCCTACCATTGGTTATTCCAAGCTATTATCAAGAAGCAGTTACTACTTTTTGTAACAACCGAAATTCTATCTGAATACGAAGAAGTGCTCGGCAATAAGCTAAGTCCGCAGACCGCCACATCTGTCATTCGCACACTTATAGAATTGGATAATGTGGTGCCTACCACTGTTCATTGGTCACAATCGTTAGTTGAAACTATGCGCTTTCAGCGCAAGACTTTCAGTTGCTACACAAATGGCTAACTT
>JAIENH010000546.1 GCA_019751475.1 Cyclobacteriaceae bacterium | reverse complement strand
GCAGCCTGCAGCGAAGCTGGCATCATGCCTACGGGAGAAGCCGGAGGCGATGCGAAAGAAGTGATCACGCATTTCTTAGATGGCTTTACCGGAAATGAGCATACGCTCTCCACAGCCCCTGTGTATCAGGATATCGTTCAGTTATTCGCCCGAAGCGGTACCACCTACACACCTACGCTGCTTGTTTCATTTGGTGCGGCTCTTCCTATCTATCGAGTGTTGGCAGAGGAGCGTCCGTATGATAATCCCAAGATCAAATATTTTTTTCCCGAAGGAGATGTTTTTTTGACTTCCGGCAAGCGGATTCTTTGGTTTGCCGATGAGGACCTGAACTACAAAGAAGCCGCTGCGGGTGCACATGCAATTTTGAAAGCAGGAGGCAGGGTCGCACTGGGTGGCCATGGAGAGATGCAAGGATTGTCCAATCATTGGGAGATGAGGTTGATGAGCGAAGGTGGCATGCCTCCACACGATATCCTGAAAGCAGCTACGATCTTTGGGGCGGAGACAATCGGACTCGATCACGATTTGGGAAGTCTGGAGCCTGGTAAGTTGGCCGACCTTGTGGTGCTCGACAAAGACCCGTTGCAAGATATTCGCAATACTACCTCCATAAAGTATGTGATGAAAAACGGAAGGCTTTATGATGGAGATTCACTTGATCAGATTTGGCCAATGAAAAAACCATTGCCTGCTCCGTGGTGGAAAAAGTGATTTACTAGAAAACCCAATTCGTTGTATTAACCATGCGATTACGAACCATCCTTATTCTTTGCCTTATCGGAAATGCGTTGCATGCGCAGCCCGTCAAACTGATTGATGAATTGTTTCAGGAATATGCCAATACACCGGGATTGGTCGTGGCCATCTATGAGAAGGGAAAGATATCGTTCAGCAAAGGTTACGGCTTGGCAGATTTGGATTACAATATCCCCATCACATCGCAAACGGTATTTGATGTAGGCTCTATGTCCAAGCAGTTTACGGCAGCGTGCATTTTCTTGCTTGAACAGCAAGGCAAACTTTCCATCGATGATCCCATTCAAAAATTCCTTCCGGAGATACCTGCTTACAATGGCGATCGAGTCACCATCAGGCACCTGGTCAATCATACCAGCGGCTTACGCGATTATGTGGAGATCATGAATTACGCAGGTATTCCGTTTGGCAATGTGTTTACTGAGTCGATGGGGCTTGACATCATGGCGCGACAGAAAGAAGTAAACTTTCGTCCGGGTGAAAAGTTTATGTATAACAACGGTGGTTATATGCTGCTGGCCATCATTGTGCGCAGGACATCCGGCATGTCGATCGGGGAGTATGCGGAGAAGAATATTTTTGGCCCATTGGGCATGACACACTCATTCATTCTCGAAGACCCGGACAGAATAGTGTCCAACAGTGCTACTGGTTATGTAAAGCGAAAAGATGGTCAATTTGCCAGGCAGCACTTCTACAATTTTGCGATTGGTGGTGACGGCCAGGTGTACACTTCTGTGGAAGATTTATTGAAGTGGGACAATAACTTTTACGATTATAAAGTAGGAGGGAAGGATTTACAAAAGCGGCTTCACGAGCGCGGCATCTTGAATAATGGAGACACGATCGCTTATGCCGGAGGATTGTTCATTGAAAAATATAAGGGACAACGGGTAGTACAACACAGTGGATCGTGGGGCGGCTTTCGCTCTATGCTTTACCGGCTTCCTGACTTACACATATCGCTGGTTACGTTGGCCAACTATCCAGGCACTGCGCTGCCTGGTAAAGTTCCCAAAATCGTAGATGAACTGATACCTGCTTCATCAGCAAATTCCAAATCAGTAACGAGTACATCTCCAACAAAGAAAGCCCCTAAGATTTCTCCAAAGAAACTTACCCAATGGACGGGCGAATATGAAGCAGTTGGGCAAGAGCACAAGCACTACGCAGTTTCTCTTGATCGAGATACCCTTCGCGTAAAGCAACTTTGGAATGCCGAAACGTTTTCACTGGTGTCGGTTACAACCACGTTGTTCAGTCGCAAAGATATTCAGGCAATACAATTTGCTTTTGATGAGGTGACACCCGGTAAGATGCAAGTGCGTGACCGGTTGGAGACCTTTATGACCACACGCGTGCAACCCTTCGACATTGCCACAGTGAAAGATGTAAGCGAGTATGCGGGCGAATACTTTAGTGAGGAAGTGAACGCCACCTATGTGCTGAAGGCTGAGGGAGCAAAACTCGTTTATTTCTTGAAAGGAGAGCCGCAGTCAAATGCGCTTGCTATGGTAAGGACAGATGTGTTTGGCATCTCTGGGATGGGTTTCATATTCAAGAGAAGTCCCGCAGGAAGTGTTGATGAATTTTCATTGCAAGACCGCAGGATCAGAAATCTGAAATTCAAAAAGGTAAAATGAAGAGAGTTTTCATAGCCATACTCATTACGCTTGCCGGCTGTAAATCCGGGCCACCGAAGTATGATATTCTGTTGAGCCAGGGGACAATCGTGGATGGACTGGGCAATCCGCGCTACGTGGGCGACATTGCTGTAAAAGGAAATAAGATTGTCAAAATTTCAACGACACCGATTGATCCGGCAAATGCAGACACTGTCATTGACCTTCAGGGGAAAATCATTTCACCAGGATTTATTGACAGTCATGCACACATTCAGACTACCATTCATGAATTTCCGCAGCCGGAGAATTTTTTACGTCAAGGTATTACTACGATTTGTGCCAGTCTTCACAGTGGTGATCAACCGTGGACGCTGGATGCATATGCTTCTTCGTTAAAAGTTGCCCCCAATGTTGCCTTCTTTGCAGGCCTGAATTGGACGCGCAAAAAAGTAGTTGGACTCGAAAACAGAAAGGCCACGCCTGAAGAACTCGATAGCATGAAATACTATGTGGCCGAGACGATGAAGCAAGGCGCTGTAGGTTTTTCGGTTGGCTTGATCTACATGCCTGGACTCTATTCGGATACGAAAGAAATCATTGCACTGGCGAAAGTAGCTTCCGAGCACAAAGGCATTTTTGTAACGCACATGCGCAATGAAGGCAGCGGACTTCTTGCTTCAATACGCGAAACCATTCGCATCGCGAAAGAGGCGAACATCCCCGCACAGATCAACCACTTCAAAGCGGCAGGTGTTGCCCAGTTCGGTTTGGCATCAAAAGGATTGGCGCTGATTGATTCCGCGCGAAATGCCGGTATTGACATTACGGTGGATGCATATCCCTACACGGCTGCCAATACATACTCTTACATTTTATTTCCTGCATGGGCGCTTGATGGTGGAAGCAAAGAGTTGGGTAAGCGACTGAAAAATCCTGCCTTGCGCAAGCGCATTGAAGCTGAGGTGCGCGACATCA
>JAIENH010000428.1 GCA_019751475.1 Cyclobacteriaceae bacterium | reverse complement strand
CATCCCGACTGCCAATCAAACCCCTGCCCGTGCGGGGTTTTTGCTTTTTACTGCTATCCGCGTTTACTTCAACTCAATTTGTAACCTTCCTGCCCCCTCCCGGTAATTAACACAACTGACGACAAAAGTACCTGCCTGATGACCGATGAACAGATTATGGAAGCCGTAAAAAACGGTGATCTGCAGCAGGCCTCGGTGCTTTTCGACCGGTATAACCTGCGATTGTTCAACTTCCTGGCCCGCATGACCGGTGACCGCGACCAGGCCGAAGACCTTACCCAGAACGTATTCCTGCGACTGGTGAAGTATCGCGGGAGCTACCGTGACGGAATGAAGTTTCAGGCGTGGATTTACCAGATGGCCCGAAATGTTTTTGTTGATCACTACCAGGAGCAGAAGCAACGCAAACCAATGACGGCAGACATGGAGAAGTTGTCAACAAGTTTGGAAGACGAAAACAACTCGTGGGATCAGGAGGAGAATGAGAAGCGCCTCATCCGTGCACTCTCGCAACTGCCAGACGACTACCGCGAACTGCTTGTGTTCACGCGGTTTCAGCACTTGAAGTACGAAGAGGTGGCGGGCTTCTTACACATGACGGTAGCGAACGTAAAAGTGAAAGTGCATCGCGCCATTGGTATGCTACGCGAAAAGTATTTTGAACTTGAAAACATTTGAGTATGAGCAGACAAGAATGGGAGGACCGGCTGATTGAATACATCGATGGAAGTGCTTCTGACGAAGTGCGTCACGAAGTGGAATCAGTGCTGGCAAATGATCCGGAAGTAAAAAAACTCTACGATCAGTTGCGCACGGTAATCAAAACGATTGACCAGGCAAAGCCGCTGGTGCCTTCTGCAAAACTGAAGGCGAACTTCGAGAAATTTTTACAATCGGAGATCAACGGCAAGCCGGCTGGCAAAACAGTTTTCTTCACACCCGTGCTCTACCGTGCAGCGGCTACCATTGCGCTCGTCATGGTGAGTGTGGCGGTAGGATACTGGATCAACGACAATCGCCAACAGGCACGCGAGCTGGCGGAAATGAAACAGCAGATGCAGGAGATGAAGTCGCTCATGCTTGCCCAGATGGACAATCAACAATCAGCCACACAGCGATTGGTGGGTGTGTCCGTGGCTTACAAGATGGAAAGCACGGACGATGACATTGTAAACGCACTGGTGAAAACCATGAACGAAGACTTAAATACGAATGTGCGGGTAGCTGCACTGGAGGCCTTGCGCAAATTTCAACACTTCCCGCACGTGCGGCAGGCGCTGCTCGCTTCACTTGCCACACAAAATGACCCGGCCGTGCAGATAGAACTCATTCGCCTGATGGTAGAGATGAAAGAGAAAGAAGCACTGCAACAATTAGAAAAAATTACCACAGACGATAAAGCCTTGCCTGCCGTAAAAGATGAGGCCCACTCTGGAATATTGAAACTTTCATGAAGGAACTAGTAAAATAAAAAAGCAACAAAAAATTAAAATCTATTGAATATGAAAAAAGTAGCAACAACGATTGCCATTCTTTTGACAGCCTGGAGCCTATTGCTCGCGCAAGAATTCAAAGTGGCCAAAAGCACCGGTCGCCTTGACTTAAAAGAAGTTGGCGATGTAGAAGTAGAAGGTCACACTGGAAATGAAATCATCTTTACCTCCCGCGACCACGACCGCGAACGAGACGATCGCGCCAAAGGACTGCGGGCCGTAAGCAGCCTCGGCCTGGAAGACAATACCGGCATTGGCCTTTCGGTAATTACAAAAGGTGATGTGATTGAAGTGCGCCAACTTAAAAAGATGGACGGTCCGGAGATTCTGATCAAAGTACCAAAGGGTGTACTCGTGTCGTACTCACACTCCTCACCTTACGGCAGCGACCTTACGCTGCGAAACATGGAAAACGAAATTGAAGTCTCTACCGTGCACAATGATGTGAGGCTTGAAAATGTAACGGGGCCTATGGCCGTCAACACTGTACACGGTGACATTGATGCCACGCTGAGTGGCTCCATGAAAAGCCCCATTTCCATCGTGTCTGTTCATGGCCATGTGGATGTAGCGATGCCTGCTTCCGCCAAGGCAAGCATGCGGATGAACACTGCCTGGGGAGAAATCTTTGTGGATCCTGATTTCAAAATTGAATTTGACAACCAGGGTAACCTGGTGAAATACAGCGACAACCTCTCCGGTAAAATAAATGGTGGTGGCATTGAGATAAAACTGTCGTCTACACACAACAACGTTTACTTACGAAAAAAGTAAGTACCTCTCGTGCAGCGTTCTGCCACACACCGCAGGACGCTGCATTTATTACTCTCTCTTTCCTGTGTTTACCATAAAAGATATTTTGTATGAAAGCACTCGTACTCTTCATTAGTCTAATGGCCACGCAAACCTTGGTGGCGCAAACGCCCATCAATAAAACCTATCCACTTAAGTCCGGCCAAACCGTTTCCTTGCACTTTGATTACCCGGATATTGTGCGCATCACTACCTGGGACAAAAATGAAATAGCCGTGAGTGGCACGGTGAGTATCAATTCAGGCGAAAGCGATGATGCCTTTGAATTAATTCAAACCGAAACCGGCAATGAGCTGCGCATCGAAAACAAGATACGCGACATGAAAAGCCTGCCGCACCGCATGACTATCGTTGACAGGGGTCAAAAGATTGTTTTTAAGTCGAAGGCCGACTATAAAAAATATGCAGAGCAAAATGGCAAAAACCATGAGTTCATGACATGGGGGCTGGAGATGGACATTCTATTGGAAGTAAAAATCCCGAAGGGCGTGGCCACGATAGCCGAATCGGTTTATGGCATTGTAGAAGTTAAAGACTTTGCCGGACCGCTCACCGTGCGGGCGCACTATGGAGGCATTGATGCTGCACTCTCCGAAAAGAACACGGGTGAGTTAGAAGCCGAAACCAACTACGGGCAGATCTACACCAACCTCGATATAAAATTTCAAGGTGATGGCTACACGGAAAAGAACTTTTATACGCATGTATCCGCCAAACCCGGCACCGGCCCGCGCTATAGTTTTGAATCAAAATACGGTAATGTGTATTTGAGAAAGAATGTGGGGCAATGATTGTTATCCACTGGTCTTAGCTGGGTGGCGCAGGCACACTACAGTTACGTAAGCAGATTCTTTAGTAGTCATTCTCTCTCCTTTAGCAAGCCATAGGATGTCTGTATTGAAAAGCTACCTCAAAATTCTAACTATAAAAGTTCGTAGATCCGGAATGCCCTATGAAGTTATTCCGCGACCATCACGCAATAGCCTGCTTATTGTACTTATTCCGATACTCAACAGGTGTAAGCCCCGTTATCTTTTTGAAAATCGAGC
>JAIENH010000689.1 GCA_019751475.1 Cyclobacteriaceae bacterium | reverse complement strand
CGGACTTGTTCCGGTATCCGCTTGTGCAAAGGTGAAACCAAGATTCCGGCCAGCCTTTGCCGAAGCGGCTACGCGCAGGCAGGCTCAAAGGCCGGAATGACGTTTCACTATTCGTGGGGTTTTTAGAGATACCAATAAATGAGTCTACTCCTTCGCTTTCCTTTTAAAGAATCGTCCTTTTCGTTCAGGCGCATTCTCTGCCAAGGTCATGCATTCTTCGAGCGTCAAGTCAGCCGGGACTTTGCCTTTCGGGATTTTTACATTCTTCTTACCAGCTTTGATGTAAGGACCAAACCGTCCGTTCAAAATCTGGATGTCAGGATTTTCATCAAATAGCTTGATCGTCCTGTTCGCATCAGCTATGCGCTTGGCTTCAATCAGCTCCACGGCACGCTGAGGCGTGATCAAGTACGGGTCTTCTTCTTTAGGAATGGAAACATACTTTTTGTCGTGCTGCACATAAGGTCCAAAGCGCCCGATGTTTACCACTACCGGCTTGTCTTCAAATGCACCCATGTCGCGTGGCATCTTCATCAGCTCCAGCGCTTCTTCAAGTGTGATGCTTTCAATAAATTGTCCGTTGCGAAGGCTGGCAAACTTCGGTTTCTCTTTGCTTCCCTCCTCCGGGTTCTCTCCTACCTGCACATACGCACCGTAGCGACCCAACTTGGCGTAGATATTTTTACCTGACTTGGGATCGACACCCAACTCACGGCTCTTATTTTGTACCGATGATCGTTCCACCAATTCAGTCTTCGTCACCGTTTTATGAAACGGACGGTAGAATTGCTCAATCATTTTCTGCCACTGAATCTTGCCATTGGCTATTTCATCAAACTCTTGCTCGATCTCGGCTGTGAATGAATAGTTGGTGATATCAGGAAAATGCTCCACCAAAAAGTCATTGACAATCATGGCCGTATTGGTAGGGAACAATTTATTCTTCTCCGCACCAGTGATTTCAGACTCCACTTTGCTGGAGACTTTATTTTCAGCCAATGAATACACTTTATACTTGCGTTCTTCTCCTTCACGACTCTCTTTCACCACGTAGCCGCGTTTCTGAATGGTGGAGATGGTAGGCGCATAGGTAGAAGGTCGACCGATGCCGAGCTCTTCCAATTTCTTAACCAACGTTGGTTCCGTATAGCGTGCGGGATGACGGGAAAAAGTCTGTGTACCTGTCATTTCGTTCAACTTCAAATCCTGACCTACTTTTAAAGGAGGCAACACTTTTCCGCCTTCATCTTCACTCTCGTTGTCATCGTCATCTTTGGATTCCATGTACACTTTCAAGAACCCTTCAAACTTGATGACTTCACCCGATGCCGTGAGTGTGCGGGGGTTAGTCGATATTTTAATGGTTGCAGTCGTGCGTTCTAATTCTGCATCTGCCATCTGTGAGGCAATGGCGCGCTTCCAGATCAATTCATATAAACGTTGTCCACCACGATCGGCACCAGCTTCCATCACGGAGAAATCAGTGGGACGAATGGCCTCGTGGGCTTCTTGCGCACCTGATGATTTTGTTTTGTACCTGCGGGTTTGAATAAACTCTTTTCCGTAAGCAGATTCAATTTGCTTCACTGCACCCGCAACTGCTTCATCCGATAGATTCAGCGAGTCGGTACGCATGTAGGAAATTTTACCAGCTTCGTACAGCTTTTGCGCGATGGTCATGGTTTGCAACACAGAGAACCCGAGTTTACGACCAGCTTCCTGTTGCAACGTTGAGGTAGTGAAAGGTGGTGCCGGTGATTTCTTTGCCGGCTTCTTTTGCAAATCTCCAATGGAAAAGGAAGCTCCCACGCAACTCTCCAGGAATTCAACTGCTTCTTTTTCTGTATCAAACTTTTCACCCAGTTCGGCTACTAACTGCTTGCCTTTTCCCAAATCAAAAATAGCCGACACTTTGAAGGATGACTTCGCTTCAAAGCGCTCAATCTCTCGCTCCCGCTCTACTACCAATCGCACCGCCACCGACTGCACGCGACCGGCAGATAATCCGGTTTTTATTTTCTTCCACAGGATAGGCGACAACTCAAAACCGACAAGGCGGTCAAGCACGCGCCTGGCCTGCTGCGCATTCACCAAATCAATATCAATACCGCGCGGGTTTTCAATCGCGTTGAGGATAGCTTTCTTGGTGATTTCTGTAAAAACAATCCTGCGGGTTTTTTTATCGTTGAGGTCAAGTACCTCTTTGAGATGCCAGGAAATGGCTTCCCCCTCGCGGTCTTCATCGCTCGCCAGATACACCATCTCCGCTTCATCCGCCATCTTCCGGATTTTAGAAATCACTTCCTTCTTATCCGGACTAACTTCGTACGTAGGTTGGAAGTTATTTTCAACGTCAATAGCTGCGTTGCCTTTGGGCAAATCGCGCACATGACCCATGCTGGAAGTCACTTTATAATCCTTACCGAGATAACCTTCTATGGTCTTGGCTTTCGCGGGAGATTCAACAATCACAAGGTTCTTTGCCATTCAAAAAATTTAGGTACGAAGGCCCCAAATATCACAAATTTTTAAAAAATCAATTTTCGATGATAATATTTACGAATGATTTCACGCGCACTTCGGCCAAAGAAATCGACCAAATAACAAAAGTTGTACTCGTGTTGCGCCACGCACAAAGCGCTGGTAACCAGCCCGGCCAGCCTGATTACGAGCGGTCGCTGACCATCGTGGGAAGACGTCAGGCACAGGCTGTAGGAAAAAAATTATCGCAACAGAAAATTTATCCAGACTTTATTTTGTCGAGTGGTGCGAGGCGCACAGTCGAGACGGTAAACGCTTTGAATGAATCCCTCAATCTCGAAGCTGATAAAATCAATTTTAAAGCCGACCTTTACAACGCTTCCGTGGATGATTGGACGGATAATTTGCGCGAACTGGCGGACGCTCACCACACTGTAATCGTGGTAGGGCACAACCCGGCAATTTCGCATCTTACCACACTTCTTTCCGGCAGCTCAGTTGAATTGTTGCCGGGTGAATTAATCGGAGTTTCGGTGGCTGCAGATCGATGGAATGAAATTCGTTTTCCCGGAAAGGAAATCATCCGGTATCATGCTAAATGACTTATGACCAGGGAAGAACTTCTTGCAAACTTTGATGTGAATGATCCCGGCCAGCCGGGAAATCTTTTTGGACTGCCGTTTACTCCCGAAGTTTCTGATTTGGTTATTGTGCCCGTGCCATGGGAGGCAACTGTTTCCTATCACAGCGGAACAGCCGAAGGCCCCAAGGAAATTTTAAAAGCATCGCGCCAGATTGATTTTTTTATGCGCGATAATCCGGACGCGTGGCGTGCGGGCATCGCCATGCTGCCCAT
>JAIENH010000337.1 GCA_019751475.1 Cyclobacteriaceae bacterium | reverse complement strand
GTTCGTATGTTTACTAACCTAACCGACACCCATGAGCGAATTTCTTACTGATCTCTTTCCAGCCGAAGAGAACATTCCGGCCCATGTACAATTACCTGCATCGATGGAGCAGCGCGAGTACCTCATCAACGGAGAATTGCGGACGTGGGCGGGTGACTTAAATCCAGTGATGAGTCCCGTATTCGTAAAAAAGGGAAACACGCTGGAACAAAAAAAGATTGGAAGCACACCCTTGCTTACATCCGCGGAAGCGATGGACGCCCTTAATGCGGCCGTAGCAGCTTACGATCTGGGTCATGGCGCCTGGCCGCTGATGACAGTAAGTCAGCGGATTGAGCACGTTGAAATTTTTCTTGGAAAGATGCGCGCGCAACGCACAGCCGTAGTCAATTTGTTGATGTGGGAGATTGGTAAAAGTCAAAAAGACTCTGAGAAAGAATTTGACCGTACCTGCGATTACATTGTAGATACGATTCATGCACTGAAGGAACTCGATCGCAATTCATCCAAGTTTGTACAGGAGCAAGGCATCATGGGCCAGGTAAGGCGTGTGCCATTGGGTGTTGCACTGTGCATGGGTCCGTTTAATTATCCACTCAACGAAACGTTTACTACGCTTTTTCCCGCCCTGATCATGGGTAATACGGTGGTGTTTAAGCCAGCCAAATTTGGTGTGCTACTCGTGCGGCCGTTGCTTGAAGCTTTTCGCGACAGCTTCCCTGCCGGTGTCATCAACATCATTTATGGTCGCGGGCGAGAGACTGTAGGCGCTTTGATGGAAACCGGGAAGATTGATGTTTTTGCATTCATCGGCACCAACAAAGGTGCTAATGATTTAAAGCGCCTGCATCCCAAGCCTCATCGCCTTAAGGCCATTCTTGGTCTTGATGCCAAGAACCCGGCCATCGTATTACCCGATGCTGATATGGACAATGCGGTGAGCGAATGTGTGACAGGTACGCTTTCATTTAATGGACAGCGCTGCACTGCCTTGAAAATTCTTTTTGTTCATCGATCAGTTGTGGATGTATTCATGAAAAAACTGACAGAGGCGGTGAGCAAATTAAAACCTGGCATGCCGTGGGATGCGGGTGTGGCGTTGACACCCGTGCCCGAACCTGGAAAGACCGATTACTTAAAAGGACTTGTGGAGGATGCCGTAAGCCAAGGAGCGAGAATCATGAATGCTAATGGTGGTACGATAAACAAAACGTTTTTCTATCCCGCCATTCTCTTCCCGGTGAACGACAGTATGAAAGTATATTGGGAAGAGCAGTTTGGGCCTGTAATTCCCATTGTTCCATTTGAAAGCGATGATGAGCCAATACGTTATGTATTGAATTCACATTTCGGACAACAGCTCAGCATCTTTGGCAAAGACTCCAAGCGCATTGCACAACTCATCGATGCTTTTGCCAATCAGGTGGGTCGAATCAATCTGAACACCCAATGTCAGCGTGGGCCGGATTCATTTCCTTTCAATGGAAGAAAAGATTCTGCAGAAGGTACGTTATCTGTGTCTGATGCACTACGCGTATTTTCTATTCGCTCACTGGTGGCAGCCAAAACATCACCTGAGAACAAGCAGATCATTGGCAACATCATTCGTAACCATGAGTCCGCCTTTTTAAACACCGATTATATATTCTGACAAAGCATATTTCCATAACAGTGCGTGGGCGGGTGCAGGGTGTGTATTACCGCGCTTCCGCGAAAGCAAAAGCAGGTGAACTGCACATAACAGGCTTTGCACAAAACAAACCCGATGGCAGTGTCTATATCGAAGCGGAAGGAAATCAAGATCAGTTAGATGCGCTAATTGCGTGGTGCAAGACAGGCCCAGCCCGCGCGGTGGTAACGGAAGTAGTCACTACTCCCGGAGAATGGAAAGGGTTTACTACTTTTGATATCAGGCGATAATCACTTACTATGAAAAAATTGATTGTACTTGTATTGCTGATTTCCTGCTCTCCCACCAAAGAACCCGTATATCAGGTTGGGCAGATAAAGACAAACTTAGGAGAGTTGCTTATCTGGCTCTACGATGAGACACCCAACCACAAAGCCAGTTTTATCAAATTGGCCGAGGCCGGCTATTGGGACTCGCTCACGTTCAACCGGGTGATCAAAAACTTTGTGGCCCAGGGTGGTTGCCCGGATACACCCGAAGGTTTTGGGGGCTCACCCTATTTGTTAAAGCCTGAATTCAATAAAAACCTTCGTCATGTGTATGGAGCCTTCGCAGCCGGGCGCGATAATAATCCTGAAAAACTTTCTGCCGGTTGCCAGTTTTATGTAGTGCAGAACAAAGAAGGCCTTACGCGGCTGGATGACAACTACACAATTTATGGATTTGTCTTCAAGGGCATGGATGTGGTGGATGCCATCGTATCCGTACCGAAAGATTCATTGGATGCTCCACTGGAGCCCGTCAAACTTGATGTAAACATCATTCAAATGACTAAGAGTCAATTGAAAGAGAACGGATACAAAATCGACTGATCACATCTTTCCAAAAAATCTTAAGCCACCTCAAAGCTTGTAGCCGAGGAATGCTTCATGTACTCTTCGTAGTCAAACGGTACATCACCACCCTCCAGCAGGCAACCATCCGGAATGGTCGGATAGATTTCTTCATAGGTCTTCACCAGGTTCATGAACACCCTGCGATACACATGCGTGCGATTGATTTTATCAGGATGATCGAGCCCGGCAGCCCCCAATAACTCTACAAAACTCTCCACCGTATTTTTGTGGAAGTTCGCTACGCGCACTTTTTTATCTTCTACTACAAGACCCTTCATAAAATAAGGATCTTGTGTAGCCACACCGGTAGGGCACGTGTTCTTGTTACACTCCAATGCCTGAATGCAGCCAAGCGCCATCATCATGGCACGGGCACAGTTACACGTATCTGCACCGAGGGCCATCGCACGCAGAATATGAAAGCCCGTCAGCACTTTGCCAGAAGCAATAAGTTTCATCTCTTGGCGAATGCCGAAGCCACGAAGTGAATTGTCTACGAAGGCGAGTGCATCCAGCAAAGGCATCCCCACAAAGTTGGTAAACTCCGGAGGTGCTGCTCCTGTGCCACCTTCACCACCGTCCACTGTGATGAAATCAGGATAGGTATTGAGTTGCACAATCGCCTTGCAGATGGATAGAAACTCGGCTTTGCGGCCCACGCATAACTTGAAGCCTACCGGTTTTCCTCCAGATAATTCGCGCAAGCGCTTTACAAAAAGTATCAACTCACTTGGCGTAGAAAAGGTGCTATGAAATGGTGGAGAAAAGACCGTGGTACCAGGCTTCACCAGGCGGATGGCCGC
>JAIENH010000287.1 GCA_019751475.1 Cyclobacteriaceae bacterium | reverse complement strand
CGTGTTTTATACCACGGCCCGCTTCCAGTTGTATTCTACCTTGTTTCTCTTTGGTTGGGTAATTGGTTTTTTGCTGGCACGCATTCGATGGTCATACATTGTGGTCTTTGGCCTGTTGCTATTGGTCACGCTCGTTTCCATCTCCAACACCATCGACATAAGTCTTTCATACATACTGATTCACATGGCTCCCGTCATCGTGTACGGGCTCTACATGTTTTTTCTTTCGCCACAACTTGCCGATCGACTTGAGCTTAACGCAAAGAAGTCGGGTCGGCTGGCGCTGCGCGTGGTGTTGTTTGCGCTGTTGATTCTTTTCGCATTGATCGTTACCGAAAGCCTTTTCAGAGGAGACTTGAAAGCCGTTGAAAAAGAATTGGCCGCCCGCGGTGCCAAAGGTGATAAGGGTGGAGGCCAGCAAAAAAATGACGGCTATGATGAGCGCAATGGCTTGATGGAAAAAGGCGGAAAGGGTGACGATGGCTATCGGCTGAAAGACACTATGCGGGTGAATACGAAGATGAGCCAGTCGGACAAGCTCATGTTTTGCAGCAAGCTGGATAACTATTTCCCCGATGGCTCACCGGCTCCCTTGTATTTTGTGTATCACTACCTCACCAAATATGATCCCGTGAAGGAGAGTTTCACGCGCGATGTAAATGTGCCTTCGTTTGACGAAATAGACGTAGACCCTGTTAATGTGCCGATGTATTATTCATACACCGATACATCCATCGTGCGAAAGTCGCAGGCAAACAAACTGAGAAAGATTGTGGAGGCGCAAGTGTACCTCTCCGAAAATACGTGGAAGCATTCAGTGCTTGGGCCGGCCAGTGTTTTTTCAATCCAGACCATACCGGTAGAAAAAGATTTTCAGAAAACATTTTTGTCAGCCTATAAAATTTCGGCTTTTACCTCTGAGCTCAATAACGCCTACTTTGTCTATAATATTTCGGCCAACCCCGCACTTGAACCTCTCCAGGAGCAACGGCATGAAGAGCTGCGTAACGTAACCAGTTACAACCGTATCGATAAAGATTTTTTGGAGTACTACACTACTATGCCAACCGGTGGCATTTATGATTCGATAGCCAACCTGGCGCGCAGCCTCGTGCCCAATGATGCCAAGCCGGTGGATAAAGTCCTGGCGGTGCGAGATTTCTTCTTGCAGCGAAACGAAAATGGTAAGCGCGTTTTCCGATACACCTTAAAAGCGGGAGCGGTGGATGATCCAAACATCCCAAGCTCCAAAATGCTCTATAATTTTTTGTTTAAGACGCATGCCGGTTATTGCACCTACTATGCGGGTGCTTCATTGTTTATGCTGCGCACGTTAGGCGTGCCTACCCGGTTCACTACAGGCTTTGCAACGGTAAACCGAAGTGATAAAAACAAAGGTTGGTATTGGTTTTATGCCAGCCAGGCCCACGCCTGGACACAAGTGTATTTTCCTGGTTATGGTTGGCTTGATTTTGACATGACCATCGGCAACGAAGATCAGCAGAGCGCACCCAAACCCGATGGCACTCCGCCTCTGCCTCCGCCCGAACCGTGGCTGGTGTTAAATGCAAAAGCAGAGTCGGTGGAGACAAGTGTGAAAAAATTAGATGCCGCCTTCAATGAGTTGATTTATTTTAATACGCCTTTCGCGCTAAGCAAAACGTTTACACGCACCATTGACGCATCGTTGTGCCGTGTACTGTACGATAAAAAAGATACCAGCTTTTCGGTTATCCAGCCAGGCGATTCGTTGATCATCGTTTCGTACAAAGACGAAGCAAAGAAAATTCCGCAGCCTCGCAGGGGAGTTGCCATCGAGCAGCAGTTGGAAGGATTTCCTTCTCCGATTATTGCCGATGAGATTCACATTCGTCCACGGGAGAAAGAAAAGAAAACGGATGAAACAGGAGGTCGGCCGGTGAAGGCAGCGGAGAAAACGATTACCTGGCAAGAGATAGCCTGGATGGTAGCCAAAGGCGTAGGCGGGTTGTTGCTATTTATTTTGTTCTTGCCATTGTTGTATCTGGTTTATCGCTTGGCGCGGATTGCGTTGGCAAGAGATGCGAACTCAAAAGCAGACCACGTATATCGGGCAGCCTTGTACCGTTTTCATATGGCGGGCTTTGAACGCGAAACGGAAACTCCGTTGGAGTACGCAGAAAAAGCTATTGACCCGAACCTTCAGGTTGGGTTTACGGACTTTATGCGAATGTATCTGCGATTGAAATATTCGAATGGCGTGTTGACTAAGGGAGATTCGGAATTGATTAACACCTTTAATAACTCGATCGGTACTTCAATCAGAAATAAGATTGGCGCTTTCGGTTCAATGATAAATTACTTTAACTTTTTTCGGGCGACTCGTTTTTTTGAACGGCCTCAACCGGCCGAATCGTTAGAAAAATCTTAACTATAGGGCTTTATTCCGGAACAAATTTTAATAAGAATGATAATTCACTATCGGTTAAACTTTCTTTCTCAGATTTATCATAAATGGAAAGTAGGTAAACGGTAGCCTCTGCTATTATGAAATTGGTGACAACTCTTGCCCCACCACTTTTTCCCTTTCCTTTTGAGGCAATGGAGACTCTGATCTTGTAACAATTTCTTCCAATGGATGTGCCCAGATTGGGGTTTATCTCTAAGCTTTGCAGTAGGCCAGCAAAATCTTTTTTGAGAGACGGGTACTTCTTAGCTAATCGCTTTAGTTGCTTATCAAAAGGAGGAATGGATAAGACCTTATAACTCATCTAGTAATTCCTTTGCGGGACGAGCTTTCAGTTTACCTTGCCTCACCAATTTCAAATTCTCAACCGCCTCTTTTATTTCTTCAATCAACAAAGCTTTTTCATTCGAAATTGTTTTAGCCTTTACATAGGGTAAACTCTTTAACACTTCCATCAAATGCACCGCCTTGCTATCTTTTATATCTAATAAAACTTTCATAAGAAATTGATTGATAGCAAATTTAATCAATTATTTTTAGGGATATTGATGACATAACGCCAGAATCATAAACTCTCTATATGACCCCTCAAAAACTACAATCTCTCACCAGCAACATCGAAACCATTATTCGCGGCAAGCCGCAAGAAATAAAATATGTTGTTACCGCCTTACTGGCGCGCGGCCATATTTTGCTGGAAGACAACCCCGGTGCTGGAAAGACTGTGCTCGCGAAAACTCTCGCACAATCTATTTCGGAAGGTACGATTGACTTTCATTCAGCTAATGGCGGAGTGGCATTTAAGCGAATTCAGTTTACGCCCGACCTACTGCCCATGGACTTGATTGGTTCGTACATTTTTGACGAATCAAAAAAGGACTT
>JAIENH010000370.1 GCA_019751475.1 Cyclobacteriaceae bacterium | reverse complement strand
GTCGGTGAGTCCCAAGTGGAGCCCCTCAAAATCTCCCTCCAACACCGCCAGAACACCAAAGCCCGCGTCGAAGTCCAAGCCCGAGCCCGCGTCGGTGTCCCTCTGGACCGTGATCGAGCGTGTTCGCAAGGAAGCCATGAACTTGATCAAGAGCGAACAAGTCGGGTTGCAGACAAAAAGCGTGTACTTACTTTCTGAAGAACGGTACCAGCCGGGCACTTTAATTCCCTATTTACAAACGTTGCCCGCAAAGAGCCGCTTGCCGCAAGCCATTGAGATTTATAAGACGCTGCTGTATATCGACAAGAGATTGACCGGAGCGCTGAAAGCTGATTTGCTGAATTTGCTAAAAGAAAATTCTTCGAATCCCGAATTAGAAACAGAGCCTGATTTTCTGATTGCTCAGCGAAACAAGTTGATCACGCTACTCGCACGAGATCAGTACTATACCCCGAATGACACCACTGCCAGAATGCTAAGGGAAGTACTCGAACTGAATCGAGATCTCGTGCTGAAGTTCTACCGTGACCCGTTGATGTATCGTCCGGCAGTACCCTTTGAGTTGAATGTGGCGCTTCAGTTTTGGCTTTCGCTGGGTGATGCCACTCCCGCCAAAATTCAGGAACTGATCGATGCAGTTTCACCGATGAACGAGCAAAGCAGAAAATCATTCAATACGTACTATCCCAAAGGAAGTTTCGAACCCAACGGCAGAAACCCGGTTGACTTCAACAACGGGTTTCATACGGTGGCATCGTTATATGCTGCCATAGGCAATGTCGATGGCATTGAGTGGTGCTTCTCAACACTGGTAAAAGAAGGCCAACGAGGTTATTTCGAACTGGGCCGCATGTTTAACACGCATCAAAATATTATTGGGCTGCTGTATCAATTTGGTCATCGCGAAAAGGCAGATCGTGTTCTTACCTGGATTGAGAAGAACACTACCGACAATCCCCGCATCACGGTTTATCGCAACATTGCTCTTCGGGGTGGCTACATCAGTCAGTTCTATGTGGGGGCGAATATTGAGGGCAATGCCTTCCGCTCCTACCGTGGCTACCTGTATCCCAATCTCTATTTCGCTGAGCGCAACGTGTTTGATCAGATTATGGAGGATTATGAAAAAGCAATCCGTGAAATCAAAGATCCCAATGAACGCGAGTTTCAATTGGCGATGAATGGAAAGCGCAAAGCGATGTTCAGACATAAATATTGGTTTGATCGGCAATTGCCCGTGGATGAAAAACTGCTTGACCAATGGTTGCAAGAAGCATGGAGCCACTACCAAAATGTGAGCGCACAGCACCTGGAAGGCAAAGTGTCCTCAACCCTAAATTATTGGGGTGACGGGGTGCGAACGGGTGACGTGGCGCGCAGAGATTTGTTTATTTATCCCGACTACCGCGATGGGTGGTTCAGTGGCGCCTATCATTCCGACTATTTTTATAAGTGGCTGCGGAAGACCGGCAACGCATCAACTCATTTTCAAACGGGCAACGATCTGATGCTGCTTCACGCCTGGATTGCCCGAGCCTTCTTTGTTTTTCCCACACCCGCGCCCGGAACAATTGAAAACACCTATCCCCTATCGATGGATGTGATAAAAGATGTGTTGACCTTTGCCACCGAACATCCTCAAGGGAAATCGTTCGACAAGAATCTTTTGTTACTAATCCTGGCCAATGGCGCGTACGAAGCAGGCAATGTTGCGGCTGGCTTCTCGTACTTCCGTCAGATCAATCTGGCAGGGCTCGAAGCCTCGTCCAATCGTTATGAATACATTGAAAAAACTTTTTTCCTGAACGCCATGAAACAGCTTTGCATCGATTTGGCCAAAACTGACCGGATGAAGGAGGCCATCGATTTAGCCGAGCGATTTACCAAAGGTGAAGAACGGGTTTTTGCCTACTTGTTTATGGCAGAGAAACTCTATCAGCAAAATGCCAACCCAAATGCTTTCGTTTATCTTGATTCAGCCTTGTCCTATGCCAATCGGGTAGATTTTACCGCTTTACCTCAGGAGCTCAATAGCCAGTACAACTTGATTTTGCTCCTTTCGCGAATAGGTAGCGATCCGATCAATACCAAGGCATTGGAGATACTTCGCGAGATACCCGAGGGCGCTAAATTTGGTGCCATTTTTGCGCGCGTGGTTGGAGTTGCCGATGAGGGTAATTTTTATCGTGCCCGAATGGCGATACCCAATACACTCACGGAAGATCAGGATTTGACTTCTCGCACCCAGATTCTGTTGGAGGCTTGCAAGAAAAAAGAAGCCCTTACCAACAACCAACAATGGGCAGCATTTGATCGACTGACCACCTGGGATTGGTACTACATTTTCTTTATACCCAACTAGCATGAAACGTTATAATCCATATTACTATTTGTTGTTTGTGCTGGTAATCTTCGGTGCATTTGCCTCCATGGCACAGAATGACTACGGGATCAAAATCTTAGGGGGCGCAGCATTTGCCTTTGCCGTGATCTTTGCTCTTCAACTTCTATACGAATGGCGCAAGAAGAAAGCAAAAGACTGGGTGATGGTTTCCGAACTAATAGGCGTTGTATTGATTTCAATCATACTCGGCATGCGCGTATTTTACCTTCGTTTTCCTTTTGTTGAAGTTGTTTTTGGAGTTGCCGGGTTGATGGTGATTGTTAGCTACGCAATCCGAGTGAAACGTTCATGGACCAGTCTGCATATCAAGAACAATACGATGGCGGTGCTTGTAGTATTATTTCTCGGTAGCATTACCTGCTATTTTGCTTCGATGACGCTCATTCCGTTTATCCCGTTCATCGCAGAGCCGCTGGGGGCGGTTGGTTTTATGCTACTCATTCTTTTTGTAGTTGGCGCGCTTTGGAAAAATCAACTACTGGTGCAAGGCGAACGACTAACTGCCTTTGCGTATGTCTCAAAAGTTCGCGACCGCTCCCTTGTGCTGGCGGCACTGTTTGTTCTGTTTACAGCCTACACAGGCCTTACCAGCATCGGATTTATTCCCAAGATGTACAGCAATGAATTTCCTCAACGTTACTTTGAGCTGGTACAACAAGCAGCAACCGGAAAAGAGAAACCAATCGATGGCCGATACCGGCACGAAATCTTTAAAGAAAAGTTTGATCAGTTTGTTAAGCGACAGGTAAATTCTTCAAAGTGATTTGCCTTTGAGTTCGCCATTCAACATTCAACAATCACACTTCGCACTTCCCTTCAAATACAGAAGTTCGAATTCTGAATGTCGAGTGTTGAAGTTTGAAGTAACCGTACTTCGCCATTCAACATTCAACAATCACACTTCGCACTTCCCTTCAAA
>JAIENH010000397.1 GCA_019751475.1 Cyclobacteriaceae bacterium | reverse complement strand
CATGGCAGGGAGGCAAGGCCATCTTATCTACTTCGGCCGGGTTCCAGGCAGATACGATGTGCCTGCGGGAGTCCGGTTTTTCCTGGAGTTGCTTCAGTACCTGGCTGATCTGGTCAATGTGCCGCCCATCGGGTGCCGGCCAACTTCTCCATTGCGATCCATACACGGGGCCAAGCTCACCGTTTTCATCTGCCCATTCGTCCCAGATGGTTACACCGTGGTCATTGAGGTACTTGATGTTGGTGTCGCCATTAAGAAACCAGAGCAGCTCGTAAATAATTGATTTTAAATGGAGTCGCTTGGTAGTGATCAGCGGGAAACCCTCGGCCAGGTCGAATCGCATTTGTCGCCCGAAGACGGAGAGCGTGCCTGTACCGGTGCGGTCAGTTTTTTTTGCTCCTCGTTCGAGGATATCTCTCATCAGGTCGTGGTACTGGCGCATGAAATGAATTTATCCGCAAGATAAAACAATTCAAAAATGCAAACAGGATGTGAGGCTAAAAGTCTAAACTGAAATAGCTTTCAGTAGTCCAATAACTATCAGACTCCGGCTTAAGTAAAAAAAACTTTTGAGAAAGAAGCAGTTAGTCTCCTTTTACTTCCACTTTCTTAGATTGGCCGTTGACGGTGATTGTCACCGTTTTATCGCAGGCGCCCTCTCCATAGTCAATGGTCACCTTCTTACCACGTGCTACAATTTCTTTGGTGCCCTCAACCGGCTTGAATATTTTAGAAACCGTACACAGCTTTTTGTAAACCAATGCCTTGGTAATCGTGCTGACGTACTCTATCCCGGCACGGTTGGTACCGGTGGCCGAGCCGGTCACATACCAAACATCATTGGCCGGATTATTACCTCGTATCCATTCACGTCTGATGAGTTCCTCGCGGGTGGTTGTGCTGCCATCCGACCAATTAATTTTTCCTCCTTGCATGTTGGTTTCAAAAATCGGCCGCGCCTCCAGGCTTCCGCTTTGGTTGGTAACGGTGCGCGTGCCTTCTATTTTTATACCATTGACTTCGTAGCCGATAAACGTTGTCTCCGTGGAAGAGCCGGGCATAAATCTGCGGCCGGAATATGTCACTACAATTTTTCCCTTTCGGGTCACGCCAGACTTATCTTGACAACCCGTGCCAAAATCAATCGTGATTGAACCGCGTGGATTTGTGATTGAAATTGAAGTGGGCACCAAGGTGACGGTAGCACATTCAAACCGTGAGTCATTCACTACAATTTGCCTTCCCCCTTCAGATTCCCTGCCTCCAGCCGTAGCATTGTCAGCGGAGACAGCCACGGATGAAATATCTTCTGCTTCCAGGAAATTGGATTCAACCGAAAACTCATTTTGAATATTGGCAGAGTCATTATTCGAGAAATCGATTTTATTCAACTCGCAGGAGAAGAGTACTACCAGCAAGGCAACAAAGAACAGGGATGATGAACGAGTCATGTTTTTTTCATCTTAGAGTGTCAAGATACAAAAAGGTTTAAATCCCAAACTAAAAAAGCCCGTCCCCAGAGCGAGGACGGGCTTTTTTTATCAATTATAGCTTTTAGTTGCCATCGGCAGAAGCTTCCACTTCCTTCGATTTACCGTTCACTGTGATAGTCACTTTGTTGTCGCACTCACCGTTGCCATAGTCGATGGTGATCTTCTTGCCATCTACTACCAGCTCTTTTGTGCCTTGCACTGCGATAAACACTTTGTTTGTTACGGCACATGATCTTTTGTAAACGAGATCTTTTGTGATCGTCATAGTATATTCTTTGCCTTTGCGATTAGTTCCGGAGGCTGAGCCAGTCACTGTCCATGAATCCTCAATTGGACTGCCGGTGCTGCGGGTCCAGGTACGAACACGGTTCACTGAGCGTGTTGACGTAGTTCCATCAGGGAATGTCAGTTTCAAACCATCTTCAACGATTGAGAAAGATACAGGTGCGTCTAAACTTGCGGAAATATTGGTTAAGGTACGTTTGCCTTCAATCTTGATGTTGTTTACTGAATAGTTGGTAAACGTGGTGATAATTTGTGAATCAGGCATAAATCTGCGACCGATATACTCTATGTTGATTACACCTACGCGCGTTCTTCCGCCTGGGCCAGTGCAACCTGTACCAAAATCAACTACGATGTAACCATGAGGTTTTGCTTGTGTGTTGTCGGAAGCAGTTGTAATGGTGATTGTTTTTGCACACTTAAAGCGCTCGTCATTGATGGTAATAGAGCGACCACCGAATTCCTCTCTTCCCGTAAGAGTAGAATTGTCAGAGGCTACTGCCACAGAAGCCATATCATCCGTTTCTTCTGTTTGTGAATCCGTAGTGGCTTCACTTTGCACGTTGGCATTGTCATTGGATGTAAAGTCAATCTTATCATTGTCTTTACAGGAGCCGAGGAACAGGAAGAAAGCCACCGCTGTATAGGAGAGGCTTTTCAGTCCAAAAGAGTTTTTCATAGTTTTCATGTTCAGTTTTTGTTTGTTTTGTTGTTTAGATGAAGGCGATGCGCCCAGGTTTAATCCACACAAAGAAAATTTTAATAGATGGCTGAAATTGTGCAAAAACGCTGCTTTTCTCACATTTCTAAGGGTTTAATGGTTTTGACCCTGTGGGTAGTAACCTGTGGCTTAAGTCAGGCCCAGATCAAAATTGCTAAACTCAAGTACGGGGGCGGTGGCGACTGGTATGCCAATAAAACGGCCCTTCCCAATCTTATTAAATTCTGTAACACACAGTTATCCATGAACTTATCAGCGGATGACGAGGCGGTGGAGGTTGGGAGCCGCGACTTGTTCAGCTATCCCTATGTCTACATGACCGGCCATGGCAACGTAGTGTTTTCAACTGAAGAGGCGCAAAACCTCCGCAACTACCTTATCGCTGGCGGCTTCCTGCACATTGATGATAATTACGGACTGGATAAATTCGTCCGCCTGGAGCTGAAGAAGGTCTTTCCAGAACTGGAACTTATTGAACTGCCCTTTACCCATCCCATCTATCATCAAAAATTCAAATTCCCGAAAGGGCTGCCGAAAATACACGAGCATGACGGCAAACCAGCCCAGGGTTTTGGCTTGATCTACGAAGGAAGGCTGGTAGCTTTCTATTCCTTTGAATGCGACCTTGGCAATGGCTGGGAAGATGCCCGCATTCACAACGACCCCGAGGCCAAACGGCAAGAGGCACTTCAAATGGGTGCCAACATCATTTCATTCTGCTTTACTTCTACTAATTAAAGCTAAGGCGTCAAGACACCTTGGAGGTGTCAGGCGCCTGTTTGGTTTAAAAAAATAATCAACTAATCATTTGCATCATATAACT
>JAIENH010000770.1 GCA_019751475.1 Cyclobacteriaceae bacterium | reverse complement strand
ACAAACTCACCAAGCTGCAGGAGAAGTTCGAGCAACTTGACGGCTATACCATGCAGGCCAAAGCTGAAGAAGTGCTCGAAGGGATTGGTTTCAACACAGTTGATTTGCACCGGCCGCTAAAAGAATTTTCCGGAGGTTGGCGCATGCGCGTGATGCTGGCCAAACTGTTGCTGGAGAAACCCTCTTTGCTCATGCTGGATGAACCTACCAACCACCTTGACTTACCATCTATCGAATGGGTGGAGGGTTATCTCCGCAATTACGATGGTGCTGTTATTATCGTATCGCACGACCGTCAGTTCATTGACAATGTTGTTTCCAAAACGGTGGACGTTACGCAACAGCAATTGGTGACGTACGAAGGCAACTACAGCTTCTACTTACGGGAAAAAGAAATGCGCGAGCAGATCCAACAGAATGCATTTGACAATCAGCAGGCTAAAATTCGGCAGGCGGAGCGCTTCATCGAGCGATTCAAAGCCAAAGCAAGTAAAGCCCGTCAGGTAAAATCAAAGGAGAAGGCCATTGACCGGATGGAGTTGATTGAAGAAGTAGTAGACGACACAGCAGCGGTGAATTTCAAATTTAAATTCAAGCAACCCTCGGGCCGACACGTGGTTACCCTTAAAGATGTATCGAAAGCATACGGGCCGCTGCAGATTTTAAAACATACCAACGCCATTATAGAGCGAGGAGATAAGATTGCACTCATTGGCGCAAACGGAAAAGGTAAATCTACTTTGCTTAGAATTCTGTCGGGCACCGAACCTGTGGAAGGCGAGCGCACCATTGGCTATAATGTTATCCAGGGTTTTTACGCCCAGCATCAATTGGAGTCACTGCACCTGGAAAACGAAATACTGGAAGAACTCAAGCAGGCCGGCAGCGGCAAGCTGGAGCAAGAACTGCGTGGCATACTAGGCTGCTTCTTGTTTTCGGATGAAGATCAATTCAAAAAGATCAAAGTTCTCTCCGGTGGTGAGAAATCACGCGTGGCCCTGGCCAAGACGTTAATATCGGAAGCCAACTTCCTGCTGCTTGATGAACCGACCAACCACTTGGATTTCATCTCGGAGAACATTCTCATTCAGGCTTTGCAGCAATACCTTGGCAGCTTCGTGGTAGTGTCACACAACCGTTATTTCATAAGCCAGATTGCCAATAAAATCTGGTATATCGAAAATCAACAAATAAAAGAATACCCAGGTACCTACGAAGAGTACGAATATTGGCGGCAAAACAATCCGGTAAACGAAGTGACCCACACCCGCCCGGAACCTCCTAAGGCTAAAGACAAACCCAAGGTAGAAGAAACGAAGGCTGTTGAAGACCCTTCGTTGAAAAAACTTACGAAAGAATTAGAAGCAATCGAAGATGAGATTGAAACACTGCAAGAGCAAAAGGTGAAAATCGAAATCGAACTGGCCAAGCCGGAGGTCTATTCAAAATTTGATGTGTTGGCCAAACACCAATCAGAACTTGACGGTGTAAACAGAAAACTTACCACACTTAATGAAAAGTGGGAGAAGCTGGCCGAAACGATGGACGAACTTGAGCAGGCTAAACCCTGATCACTTCCAGCAACGAACTGATCAGCATAATAGCTGAAATGAACAATACTGCGTCCAGGTAGCGGGCAATGCGCTTTCTAATAGCCGAATCAAGGATATCCATAGACAAGAATTTGGTATTTATATTGTGTATAGAAAGGGCGTAACCATATTCATGAAAGTTTACCTCATCCTGGGTGGCCTTTTGGCCATCAATTTGGCCTACAGCCAGAAAAACCTCGTTTTGCAAGACAAAACGTACGAGCCACAAATCAAGACCGTGCGTCTCTACCCCAACCAGCCTACGGAAGGAAACACGATTCTCCCCGCGGTAACCCGCGTAGATGTGCAAAACCTGATGCTGGAATTTGATGACTTGCAGGAAGAGCGCAACAATTACTACGCGCGCGTCATTCATTGCAATTTTGACTGGAGCAAGTCCACCCTCATGGACCTCGATTACATGCGCGACTACAATGAGTTTCCTATCAATGATTATTCATTCTCGATCAATACACACGTGCCCTATGTGCACTATCGTTTTGCGATACCGACCGTCAAGCTCCCTGGCAACTATGTGCTCATCGTTTATCGTGATGGCAATAAACAAGACCTTGTACTCTCCTGGCGTTTCGCAGTGAATGATTCGCGTATTGCTCTTACGCAGGATAGTGATCTCTCCGGTTTGGGAAACATTCGCAGCACCAACCAGGCACTCAACTTTGTATTGAGTTACCGGGGCATCGAGGTGATCAACCCGGCCGGCAGCATACATGTAGTGGTGCGGCAAAATCAACGGTGGGATAATGCCAAGTACGATGTGCAGCCGAGCTTTCTTCGCGAAGATGTGTCTGAATTGGAGTACAGGTTTTTTGACATGGACAAGACTTTTTCCGGTGGCAATGAGTTTCGATTCGTGGACTTCAGGTCGTTGAATTACCCGGGGCAAAACACCTACAAACTCGACCGCAGTCACAAACCTTTTGATCTTGTCGTGGCCCTCGATGCACCACGTGGGTCACAAGCCTACTCACAGTATCCTGATATGAACGGCAACTTCACCATCGACAACCAGGATATTCGATCCGAGCCGTGGATTAGTTCAAACTACGTCTATGTCAATTTTGGATTGCAATCACCACCAATAAAAGGCGATGTCTATGTCGTGGGTGCCTTCAATGGCTGGCAGCGAACGAGCGAAAACAAGTTGGCGTATGATCAGGGTATCTACGCCCAGCGCATCTTATTGAAACAGGGCTTCTACAACTATCAGTATTGGGTAGATGCAAAAGGAGCGGATGCCAACCAAGTGGAGGGCAACTACTTTCAGACCGAAAACCTCTACGAAGTATTTGTTTACTATCGGCCCTTTCAGCCAAATGCCGATCTGCTTTTAGGATATTTTGTGATTCCGGTAAATCCGCGCTAAGCGTACACCAACTCCATGTCTGCTTCTTTGCGGATAGGGTCCTGGTGGGCGAGGTCAAGCATGCCGAAGCCCTTGTGGGAAAAGTGCCCAAGCCCATGTTCATATACAAACTGCTGCACGGTAGGCTGAGCAAACAGTGTGAACGGAAAGGTATAACCCCTTACTTCGTATTTAATGTCAGAGTCGTAGAGCGGATAAATGCGTGCGAACTTCTTGTGCGTGGACTGAATGCGATTCAGGTAGTCCTTATCTGGAACCAATTGAAACTTATAGGAGTCAGTGAGTTGCGTGCTGCTAAACTTACCGGAGCTCTGCATTTGGGCAATGGTTG
>JAIENH010000376.1 GCA_019751475.1 Cyclobacteriaceae bacterium | reverse complement strand
TATGATTGCCGGTCAGGTAGGAATTGCCGGTCATTTGGTAATCGCCAACAACACCAGCTTGGGCGCACAGTCTGGCGTTCCAAAATCCATTAAAGAAGAAGGGCAACGGTTGCTCGGCTATCCTGTGCTGGACGTGAAGGAATATTTTCGATCATACGCTGTGTTCAAGCAATTGCCCGATTTGAATTATCGCTTGCGCGAATTAGAAAAGAAGGTACTCCAATCAAATGGAGTAGCGGCCAAAGAAAACTAAGCCCTTTTAGTTCGGTAGTTCCGAATTGAGGCAAATACGGCCCAAGTCGCTGCTTTTGCATATCCCGCCAGACCCGTTAAATTTGCGACCTTAATTTGAGCATGCTTAATCACAAGCAACAGACTATCAAGAAATCGGTGACAATTTCGGGTGTGGGCCTCCATACGGGCGTGCAAACGAATCTCACCTTCCTTCCAGCCAAACCCAATCACGGCATCAAGTTTCAGCGAATAGACCTGCCAGGGTCACCTATTATTGATGCCGATTGCGATCGCGTAGTAGATGTTTCGCGCGGTACTACGCTGGAGCAAAGTGGTGCGCGCGTCAGCACCATTGAGCATACACTAGCTGCTTTGGTTGGCCTTGAGATTGATAATGTGCTGGTTCAAATTGACGGACCAGAAGCCCCTATCATGGATGGCAGCTCCATTCAATTTGTACAGGTCTTAAAAGAGGCTGGCACTGAAGAACAAAACGCTTTACGCGATTTCTTTGAAGTACAAGACAGTATCTTTTATCGCGAGAGCGCCCGTCATGTAGAGATAGCAGCCCTGCCGCTGGACGACTACCGTGTCACGGTGATGATTGACTATAATTCACCCGTGTTGGGCAGTCAGCATGCCTCCATCACCAGCATCCAGCAGTTTGAAAAAGAGATTGCTTCATGCCGTACGTTTTGTTTTTTGCATGAGCTGGAGATGCTCTACAAAAACAATCTCATCAAGGGTGGTGATCTGAATAATGCCATTGTTATTGTTGATCGCGTAGTGGAGCCGGGAGAACTGGCCAACATTGCGCGAATGTTGAATAAACCTACCGTAGAAGTAAAGAAGGAAGGCATTCTCAATAACGTAGAGCTACGTTACAACAACGAACCCGCCCGGCATAAACTTTTGGATATTATCGGTGACCTTGCTCTTGCTGGCAGACCACTCAAAGCTCAAATTCTAGCTGCGCGTCCCGGACATGCAGCCAACGTAGCCTTTGCCAAGAAGTTGAAGAAGGCCATGATTGAGTCGGATAAAAAAGGAGTGCCTCGATACAATCCATCGCTGCCTCCGGTGATGGACATCAACAAAATCACGCAAACGCTTCCTCACCGCTATCCTTTCCTGCTGATTGATAAAATCATTTATCTCGATAAAGAAACGGTAGCAGGCGTGAAAAACGTGACCATGAATGAGCCCTTCTTTGAAGGTCATTTTCCCGGCAACCCCGTGATGCCGGGTGTATTGCAAGTGGAGGCCATGGCACAGATTGGTGGCATTTTGGTTTTGAATACCGTGCCTGATCCAGAAAACTACTGGACATACTTTCTCGGCATTGATGATTTCCGTTTCCGGAAAATGGTTCTACCTGGAGACACGCTGGTTATTCAGTGCGACCTACTGGCACCGATCAAACGTGGCATTGCCAAAATGTACGGCCGTGGGTATGTGGGCAACACGTTGGTCTGTGAAGGCACCATGACGGCAAGCATTGTAAGAAAAGATTCATGAGTTATCATCCATTAGCCAACGTACACCCCGAAGCTGTAATTGGCAACAACGTTGTCATCGAGCCATTCGCTACCATCCAAAAAGATGTGGTCATTGGTGATGGTTGCTGGATAGGTCCTAATGCAGTGATCTGGGAAGGCGCCCGCTTGGGCAAAGAAGTAAAGGTTTACCCCGGAGCTTCGGTATCGTCCATTCCACAGGACCTCAAGTTTGCTGGAGAGAAAACAGAAACAATTATCGGTGATAAGACCGTGATCCGCGAAAGCGTGACCATCAGCCGCGGCACAGCCGACAAGCACAAGACCGTGATCGGGAAAAATTGCCTGCTCATGGCCTACGTACACATAGCCCACGACTGCATTATAGGCAGCAATTGCATTTTCGCCAATGCCGTGCAAGTAGCCGGCCACGTAATGATCGATGACTGGGCCATCATTGGTGGTGCGAGTGCTTTGCACCAGTTTGTAAAAATCGGGGCTCACGTAATGCTCTCGGGGGGGTCACTAGTACGCAAAGATGTGCCTCCTTATACAAAGGCAGCTCGTGAACCGCTGACATATGCAGGCATCAATAGTGTGGGCTTGCGCAGACGCGGATTTACACCCGAAAAGATCAGCGAGATACAGGAAATCTACCGCCACATTTTTTTGAAGGGCATGAACAACTCCAAAGCCCTTGACTCGGTAGAGAAAGAAATACCCGCCAGCACCGAGCGCGACTATATTATTGACTTCATCCGCAGCTCAGAGCGAGGCGTGATGAAAGGCTTCTCGACCAGCACAGCTACTTTTGAATGACCATCACCGCTGACAACCTGGGAAAGCGGTATAACCGGGAGTGGATTTTCAGAAATTTTAATTACTCCTTTCAAAAAGGAGTGTATGCTATCACCGGCCCTAACGGTTCGGGTAAGTCGACCCTGCTGCAAGTGCTGTGGGGACAATTGCCTCCGTCTGTTGGTTCGATACTATACGAAAAGGAAGGCGCGTCAATCGCCATCGAAGACATTTATCAACGCCTGGTCATTGCCACCCCTTACATGGATTTGATTGAGGAGTTCACTCTGTCGGAGTTGCTTGCGTTTCATTTCTCATTCAAGAAATTACGAAAGGGTCATACCTTAAAAGAAGTACCGGATCTACTAGAGTTAGCCCATGCCCGAGATAAGCGAATCAGCTATTTTTCCTCCGGAATGAAACAGCGCCTAAAGCTGGGATTGGCCTTTTTTTCAGAGGCAGACCTCGTCTTCCTGGATGAACCTACTACTAACCTGGATAAAGAAGCCGTAGGCTGGTACTGGCGTCATTTGCCTGTTTTAATTAGCGAATCAGTGGTTTTTATCGGCTCCAACCTGGAAAACGAATATCCCGATACCGCCATAAAAATCACCCTCACAGATTATAAATAGGTTACTTAAAGGTTAAAAAAACCATTAAACCCTGCATTGAGTCACTTTTTGGGCTTCGGCCTTTCCGTGAGAAATCTTATTTTAGTATGTTTGAAATAATTAATTGATGCGAAATGAAAATTCTACGACCCATCCTGTTTGTTGCCTTGG
>JAIENH010000355.1 GCA_019751475.1 Cyclobacteriaceae bacterium | reverse complement strand
CAGTGTAAAAGACTTCAGCTTTTAAAATACTAACAAGCCCTTTACGACTCGCACGTGTCTCCATGTCCATCGAGGCTTTGGTGTACACATATTGCCCACTGCATGGCATTAATGTCAGTGCGAATAGTATCAGGAAAACAAGTCTTCTGATCATTGCGTAATAGTTGACCCCAAGATACTGCAAACGAAATTATGAGAAACAAAAAAAAGCGCCAGGATTTAGCCAGGCGCTTTTCAAAATAAAATCTTACCTCAGGCAGCTATGCCATCGGCCAATACAATCACTTTGCTTTTGAGTACTTCTACTACGCCACCGGTGATTTTCACCTGCGCGCGCTGGTCTTTGGTTTTGTATTCCAACACTCCCTCTGCCAACAGGCTGATAAGGGGCGCGTGGTCATTCATCACCTGAAACGAGCCGTCCGAACCGGGAAAGGTGACAATTGAAACTTCGCCTTCGAAGATTTTTTTGTCGGGAGTAATGATTTCCAGGTGCATATTATGCTTTTGCTTCTGCCATCAGTCGCTCGCCCTTCTCGATCGCTTGCTCAATATTACCCACCAGGTTAAATGCTGATTCCGGCAAGTGATCGAGCTCACCATCCATGATCATGTTAAATCCTTTGATGGTGTCTTTAATATCAACCAATGCGCCTTTTAATCCTGTAAAGGCTTCTGCCACGTGGAAAGGTTGTGACAAGAAGCGCTGCACGCGTCTTGCGCGGTAAACCACCTGCTTGTCTTCATCGCTCAATTCATCCATACCCAGGATGGCGATGATGTCTTGTAATTCTTTGTAACGCTGCAGAATCATCTTTACACGCTGTGCGCAATTGTAGTGCTCCTCGCCCACAATGTCGGCACGAAGAATACGTGAAGTTGAATCCAGCGGATCCACAGCCGGATAAATACCCAACTCGGCAATCTTACGACTCAATACTGTGGTAGCATCAAGGTGAGAGAAGGTCGTGGCCGGTGCCGGGTCAGTCAAGTCATCAGCAGGTACGTACACAGCCTGTACTGACGTGATTGAACCATTTTTCGTAGAAGTAATGCGCTCTTGCATGGCACCCATTTCGGTAGCCAGGGTAGGCTGGTAACCCACGGCTGAAGGCATACGACCTAAGAGTGCAGATACTTCAGAACCTGCCTGTGTAAACCGGAAAATGTTATCGATAAAGAAAAGAATGTCACGGCCTTTGCCTGTGCCATCACCATCGCGGAAATATTCAGCAATGGTAAGACCTGATAATGCAACGCGTGCACGCGCACCGGGCGGTTCGTTCATCTGGCCAAATACAAACGTGGCCTTTGAATCTTTCAGTTTGTTTTGATCTACTTTGGAAAGATCCCATCCACCGGCATGCATCGACTTCATGAACTCATCACCGTAGTCAACGATGCCCGCTTCAATCATTTCTCGCAACAGGTCATTTCCTTCACGCGTCCGCTCACCCACACCCGCAAACACTGACAGACCTGAGTATGCTTTGGCGATATTATTAATCAATTCCTGGATCAACACGGTTTTGCCCACGCCTGCACCACCAAACAAACCGATCTTTCCACCCTTAGCGTAGGGCTCAATCAGGTCAATTACCTTGATACCGGTGAACAATACTTCTGCAGAGGTAGTTAAATCTTCATACTTGGGAGCAGCCCGATGAATAGGAAGACCTTTTTCACCTTTGGGTTGCTTGATGCCGTCAATAGCCTCGCCAACCACATTAAACAAACGTCCTTTGATATCATCACCAATAGGCATCTGGATCGGAGAACCTGTATCGGTCACTTTCATGCCTCGCACAAGTCCTTCGGTACCATCCATGGCCACGGTACGCACGCGGTCTTCACCCAAATGCTGCTGGCACTCCAGTACTACGCGGGTGCCGTCATTTTTAGTCACAAAAAGTGAATCGAGAATATTGGGGAGTTTAGTGCCGGGCTCGTCAAAAGCCACATCTACTACGGGGCCGATTACCTGGGTGATTTTTCCAAAGTTTGCCATGGAGATTGGTTGGGGTTTAAGTCTTAAAAATCCGGCCACAAAAGTAGCTTTCGCGAATGGCTTCGCCAAGTTGAAAACTTAAAAAACCAGTAATTTTTTTGACCCGTAAGTAATTGAAATTCAAGCAATAGGCTTTACGCACTGCGAAGCTCTATCCGAAAGGTGGTGCCCTGGTTTTCTTCAGAGTATTTCACAAAAATGCGCCCTTCGTGGTAGAGTTCGATGATGCGTTTGGCCAGCGCAAGCCCCAGGCCCCAGCCTCTTTTTTTGGTTGTAAAGCCGGGTGTAAACACGCGCTTCACGATCGACTTGGGGATGCCTTTTCCTGTGTCTGAAATATCGATGAGTACTTTTCGGTCGCTGCCGCGCAATATTTTGATGGCAATGGTGCCTGTGCTGCCCATGGCGTCAACGGCATTCTTGCAGATGTTCTCAATCACCCATTCAAACAAGGGCGCGTGCACCATGGCGCGAATGGTTTCTGACAAGGTGTACACTTCAAAATTGATTTTGGAAGATACCCTCGGTTGCAAATAGCTGACCACGTTGTTGACGAGCTGATATACATTTTCGTCTTTCAACGTGGGCGTAGAGCCAATGCTCGAAAAGCGTTCCGTCACGATCCGAAGCTTGCGAATGTCTTTGTCAAGTTCTTCCACGATTCCTTTTTTGCTGATCTGAGGATCATCGCGAAGTACTTCAATCCAGGCCATAAGTGAAGAGAGAGGTGTACCCAACTGGTGCGCTGTTTCTTTCGCCAGGCCTACCCACACTCTGTTTTGCTCGGCTGTCTTGGAGTAATTGAAGGCTAAATAGGAAATAAATCCAAAGATGGCCAATACAGACAAATCAATGTAAGGATAGGCGATAAGCTGCGTAAGCAAAAAGGAGTTCTTGTAGTAGACGTACTGTTTCCCAAATACTTCGTTGGTAGCAGGATCTTTCAGCAGGATGGTGACCGGAGGATACGTTTCCTTCATCACCTTCAATTGAGCACGCAGTTCTTTTTTTTTGCGCTTGGCGCTCCAACTGGAGTCGATATCGATATTGTTGTAGTTAAGGATGTTGCCCTTCTCATCTACGAGCATCGTAGGCACCGAATTATTTTTGTAAATTATTTCTTCGGTGATAAAGAGAATATTATTGTCCATATCGTTGGATGTGTACTCCAGCGCTTTCGCGAAAAGCCGGACCTGGTTTTTTTCGCGCTCCTTTAGTTGATCAACCAATACGTTGGTATAATAAATAGTGCCCGCACTGATAATGACCGACACCGCCAGGATAATCCATTTAAGA
>JAIENH010000520.1 GCA_019751475.1 Cyclobacteriaceae bacterium | reverse complement strand
GCCATCTCGCTGGTAAAATACAATAAGTATAAAAAGTCCTTTACGCCTCCCAGCAGTTCCGCTAATGAGATAGCCGTGATCGTAGCCGATGGCAACATCATGCCCGGCACGGCCGACCAGGGAGTGGTAGGCTCCGCCACGCTGATGGAAGAGATACGTAAGGCGCGCGTCAACAAGCGCGTCAAGGCGATTGTGATGCGCATCAATTCACCCGGAGGTGCTTTCCAGGCGGCTGATATGATGTGGCGCGAGATTACACTGGCAGCTCAGGAGAAACCCGTCATCGCCTCCATGGGTGACTACGCGGCTTCCGGTGGCTACTACCTGGCCATGGGCTGCGATACCATCGTAGCACGACCCACTACCATTACAGGTTCCATTGGGGTGTTCAGCGTGCTGTTCGATCTTAGTCACTTCATGGATAATAAACTTGGTATCACTTCCGAAGAAGTGAAGACCGGTGAGATTGGTGAACTCGTGACCGTTACCCGCAGCCTGACTGATGTAGAGAAGAGTATTTGGCAAAAACAGACGGATGAAATCTATGATACGTTTACACGCAAGGCAGCCGAAGGTCGTGGTATGAAGCAAGACGATCTCAAAAAGATTGCCTCCGGCCGTGTGTGGACGGGCGAGCAGGCCAAAGATAACGGACTGGCCGATGTGCTGGGTGGATTTGAAGAGGCAGTAAAAATCGCTGCTGCTAAAGCAGGAGTAGGCGAAGACTACAAGCTACGCTACTACCCGCGCCCCAAGCCCCTGTTGGAAAAACTCATGGGCGATTGGGAAGACAATGCCCGCGCCACAGCCATGAAAACCGAGCTAGGTAGCTACTACGATTGGTATCGCCAATGGCAAACTGTAAAAGATTACCAGGGAGTACAGGCCCGGATGGGAGTGGAGTTTGTGGTGAGGTAGGATTTGCTATAGTATTTCGTGGAGTGAAGTTATTCTGCTGAAACCTTAAGCTTGGTTGCAGGGCGGCTGGCCACGCGAGGCGCGTGGCCACCGGGCTATTCGCTATACTCCTCGTGGCGCGAGACTCGCCACTGCGGGGTGCCGCTTCTATCCCTGCCGCTTTGGTTGCATCTAACTTGTGCACGTATTTGTGTATAGGCGGCATCACCCTAACATCACTTCACCTTCTTCTGCGGCAACCTGTATTGCACACCAAAGCGCAGCACTAACCTCTCGGGGAAACCATCTTTCACTTTGCGGTCGAAGTTATACATCATCTGCACGTTGCCAGTCACGGTCTTGCTGATTTTGAAATTGTTTTGAATGCCAGCCAGCCACACCCATCGCCACTGGCGACCGATAGGTGCATCAACACCTTTTTGAAACGTGGGGTCATTTACTACATCCGCTTCAATACGTATACGTGTTGATTTGATCAGTTTAAAAGATGTGAAACCCGCAAGGCCCCATACCGGGTAGCGCTGGTCGAATGACCAGTCTTTGCGCACCTCTTTCACACGGTAGACGGCACCCAAACCTGCCTCCCACCTTCCTGTGATGTAGTAGCCTACGTTCGGAAAGAAGTCTACCACTATGGTGTCTTTGGTAACGCGAAGACCTGCATGCAGCCCGAAGCGAATGCGCTCGCGAAAGGGCTTGCCCCGCAGTGTATTGATTGGCATCCACAGTTCTTTCTTCACTTTCGAGAGGTCATCCAGCGACTCGTATTTCTTCTTGTACTTCGCCATCTGATCCATTGCGCCCCGCAGGATGTCTTCCTTGCCTGCAAAGTGATCCACTGCCTGTTTCATGGCTTGCTCTTTGGCTTCTTCTTTCATCGCCTCCGGGCTTTTCATTGCTTCCGCAAATTGCATCGCCTGATTTTCTTTCATCAATTTGTCTGCATCGGTTATCTCTTTGTTAAGTCCTTTCACATCGCCTAGCTGACCCACAGCACCTTCGGCAGCCTTCGATGGGTCTTTCAATGCAGAGGAATATTGTTTTACCTGGCCGTTCACCTGGTCCAGCGGCTTGGTGATGTCTGACAGCTGTTTGTCCCACGATCCGAGTTGATCGACAGAAGGTATGGATAAGTTGCCGCCCGCTTTCGTGAGATCGGGTGATAAGCCAAGATTGGCAAAATCTTTTTGATTGAGTGATGGCATGCCTGCCTTCGCTGTCGCTTCGGCAGGCATGCCCGGTATCGAAAGTTGGCTGGACGGGTCGGTGAGATTGGCTCCCGGAATTTTATTGCCAATACCCGATTGGCCCACACCGATGGAGTCAAGTTTCAATGTACTGCGTACACCACTCTCCCACTTTTTGTAGCGACCCGTTACTTTTTGTTGAAGCTCTTGCTGCTTGGCGTTTACTTCTCCGATGAGTTGATCCTTCTTGCGCAGCAGGCTGTCTGCCTTTCGTTGAAAACCCGTGGTCGGCAATTTTAAATTTCGCAAGCTATCGATCTTGCGGTTCACTGCACCCGTTTGCGCAGAGAAGCCGCTGTTGATTTTTTGTTTAAGACTGTCGGCCCAGGTAAGGATTTTGATAGAGTCTTTGAAGTGCTGAATATTGCCCAGCGCCTGAATGCTATCCAGCTTGCGATTGGCTTTGGTCTCCCACGATTTTACTTTTTGTTGCTCCGATTTCAGCGTGGAGTCTTGACGACCGACAGCCGTTTTTGCTTTCTCCACCTCTTTGCCTTGCGCCCTCGCAGACTGTGCCGAGAAGCATAGAATCAAGCCGAAAATCAGTAGGCGAAGCATAGTTTAAAGATACGCAGGAGGGGCTTGTGCCGCAAGCTAAGTTGGAGGTTAGAGGTTCGAAGTGTTCTTCATGATTGTGGCTTTCCTAATTTGAAGTGAATGTATATGGCCGTTCCTGCATAAAGAGCGGCCACAAGTAATACAACTACTGTATCTAAAGTGTTTAAAGACGGTACTAGCAGTGTTGTTGATAACTTGAAAATAACCAAAAGAATCAAAAAAACTTCCAAGAATCTTAATTGAACCCTGCTTCCCCTAATGGCCATTACCATGAGCCAAACCAACGCAATCAAAACTACTATAGGAGTTATTTTGAAGTAAAGACTATGCTCACTATTCATTTTTAAATAGAATTGATACATCCCAATCAGGCGATTTGCGATAATCAATACAAACAACGCCAACAGAAACTTGTCTATAAATCTGGTCTGCTTTATCATATCAATTTATTTACTTTCGAAATAGGAAATAATTAGAATAAAAATTTTGTCTATCATACCATCCTGCGGCCCAACCTTCAGACCACCCAATAAGCGAATCATCTTGCTTATCAGTGTCAATTCCAGAAATGGGAATTA
>JAIENH010000103.1 GCA_019751475.1 Cyclobacteriaceae bacterium | reverse complement strand
TTTTTTTTTATCATAACGAAGTCCGCTTTTCTTGCCGAGCGTAGTCACAAGCGATACGTGTTGTGTTGCCAATAGTTGCAGCACAGCGGTATTACTGGTGGTGAGGTTTTTCAGCGACTGCGTGTTATGAGATATCGCTACCATGTAGCGTTTGGGTTTCATGCTCACGGACGAAACATACGTGCAGATGTTCATATTTACCTCTTCACCTCGGTAGGTGGCCAGGCTATAAACGGGTAGGTTGGGTAAGTTCCAGGGCCGAGTCATTTCTATACTTTCAAACTTGACATCCCGCCATCGGCATGCAGCACTTGGCCTGTTATCCAACGTGATTTTTCAGACAATAAAAATGCAGCAAGGTATGCGAGGTCTTCGGGCTGTCCGATTTTTTTGAGCGGGTGGCGCTGGGCGTTGGCTTCTTTTTTCTCGTCAGTATTCAATAATGTACCCGCCAAGGGTGTATTCGTTATCGAAGGCGCAATACAATTCACTCTAATCTTTGGAGCAAACTCGGCCGCGAGTGCTTTGGTGAATCCTTCCACCGCACCCTTAGAAGCAGCCACCAACGAATGGAAATTAAAACCCGTCTGCACAGCCACAGTCGAGAACAAAACCACGGAGGCCTGATTTGAATTTTTCAATTTGGGTAAGCATGCCTGAATCACTTTTACTGCACCCACTAACTGCAATTGATAGTCGGAAATAAAATCTTCGGGTTTGATGCGTGCGAAAGGCTTGAGGTTAACAGCACCGGGGCAGTAGGCTAATCCATCAAGTACATCTGGAATAAAACTCAAATCTGGATTTTCATCCAATACATTGAGCAATTGCAGTTTTGCAAAGCCGTCAGTTGAAACGGTGGTTTTATTGAACGTGCCAAAAACCTGTTGCCCTTTTGCAATTAGTTGCTTAGCAAGCGATGCACCAATGCCGGAAGAAGCTCCGATAATTAAAATGTTTGCCATGAACACTTTAACACCAGACTCATTAAAATGTTGACGATTTGGTAATTTTTGACTGCAATCAATTTATATCGCTTTTTGCAGTTGTGAGTGACGATGCTCTTTAAGGGTCAGCTCATAACCTCATCAAAACCGCAAAAATGACTTTGTCCTCCGCTCTCACTAAATCGGGGCGCCAGGTTGGATCAAGCGCGGTAGTGGTTAAACCTGTTTGTGACGTTACCCCGCCTCGCCCTGCGAAATAAGGAACACTCGATTCGCGGTGCACAAATTCCAAACGGAACAGAATATTTTGATTGGGAATAAAGTCAATATTCGTGGAGGCATCCCAACCCTCAAACGGATCACCCGGATTGGCAGAAAATGGAAAGCGCCCCGCTGTTTGTGTTGGATTGGTCGGGTTGGGCAGCGGACTGGCTTCACCGGTTGGGTACAACACCAAATATCGCCCTGGATTTTTCATCCAACCACCACCTACCGTCCATGCCCATTGTTTTCCAAACCATATCCGGTTGTAGAACATCGCACTCAAAAAATACTGTGCGGGGTTAGTGGGGTCGCTATTATCAAAACCATTTACACCACCACCTTTCTCAAAGCCGATATCGCCCGTAAGTGAAAACGCCATGCGTGTAATGCCCTTTCGCTCAGGCTGGTTAAAATATCTTACCAATACACTGTTGTCTGAATGAAAACGCTTTCGTTGCGGAATACCCGCTGCATCGCTTCCGTAATAATTGTTGCTGATCAATTTCAGTTTGCTGTTGGTTGACATGTAAGTGATGGCTCCACCAACGCCCGGCATGGAATTGAATTTGCCATAACTCTGCCAGCCGTTGATAATCCAGGGTTCAATCTTCAGATTTTTTGTCGGGTGAATTTGAATGCGCACCCCATTGAAAAACCAAGGCGTATTATCAGATGTGAAGGAGGCCTGGTATTCCCAATTCTCGGCTTGATAGAATGAATTCAAACCGATGTAGGACATGAACAACCCAAAATCCACATTGATGCCATACCATTTGTTGAAGTGATAGCCTGCGTAGGCTTCGCTCAAGTAACGATATACGTTGGCGAGATCATACTGACCACGATAAGGACTAAAGTCGTTTCGCGGTACTACGGTAGAACGCGTGCCAAACTGTGTCATCACCCGGGCACGAACATTGTTGTAAAAGAAGTCACCACCAAAATGCAGCGCAGCCAGTTGTAGTTCATTATGGCGCGCCAAGGCGGTTGAGCCCACTACGGTGTTATCAATCGGATTGTTAAATGAATAATTGTAATTCAAATCCAACAAGATCGAAGGAGTAAAATACTTCACATTCTGAAAAATAGACGAGTCGCGCCTGTCCGCTCCGTTTTGCCAGGTTTGGTCGATGCCGTCAAACGGTACTTTTTGTTGAGACTGGCCGATGGAGTAGTTGACCATCGCCATCATCGCGATGGTCAAGAGTGTTCTTACGTCTTTCATAGTATTTGATGTCCTATTTTCTTTAGCTCGATGGAATGTGCCTGGTTGTAGACCAGCGGCACTTGCTCGACCACCACATCGCTCTTTTCGAGTCCAAAAGCTTTTTCATCTCGTTGACCTAATCGCTTCAAGAGGAAGTAGCTATTAAGCAACATCCCTTCGCGCAGCGCAAATTCATTTTCAACGGAAAGAAATTTTTCGATGATGACAAACTTAAAGTCTGGTTCCGGATTGTACTTGGTAGAACCATCGGGCCGGATGTGCAGGTTCAACTCTTTTTGTGCTACCAGCTCTTGCACAATCCTCTTAAAGAAAAGCTCAGTGCGGGGCTGCACACGAAAGCCAACATGTATGTTTACCTTGATTACCTTGTCATCCAAAAGCTCCGTTACATCATAGGCAAGCGTATACGGCTCTTCTGTGTAGTTGATATGTAAAAACCAGTACACATCGGCTCGCTTGGGTTTTTTGGAAAAGATGGACTTGATGATTTTTTCTTCGATTTGCTGGCGCCTGTTGGCTTTAGTCATGTAAATCAAGTGGGTGGCAAATTTTTCGATTTGATCATCCTGGCTTAACTCTTTTATTAGCGAAGTGTATTTCCCAAGTTCCACGAACTTCACAAATTGATTGTTGATTTTACGCGCGTAATACCACGAGTACATCACCAAAAAAATGAATAACTCGAAAAAGAGAAACATCCATCGCTCTTTGATCTTGGCTACGTTGGTGATAAAGAAGGAAAGTTCAATTGAGCCATAAACCAGAACGAATAACGCCACCCAACCCCAATGCCATTTTTTGATGAACAGCATGAAGTAGCACAGCAAAATAGTAGTCATCAGCATTGCTACGG
>JAIENH010000161.1 GCA_019751475.1 Cyclobacteriaceae bacterium | reverse complement strand
TCCCTCACCCGGTTTACTCGTAACATTCAACTCGCATTGCATCAAGGCCAGCAACTGGTTGGATATTGTTAATCCTAATCCGGTACCGCCAAAGCGCTTGGTGGTTGAAGAGTCCTCTTGCGTGAAGGCATCAAAAATTTTCTTTTGGTTTTGCAGATCAATTCCGATACCCGTATCACGAACAGCAAAGCGAAGACTTTTCTTGTCTTTATTTTCTATCATCAATTCTATTTCTCCACGGTCTGTAAATTTCACCGCGTTGCCCAGCAAGTTCACCAACACCTGGCGCAAGCGTGCCGGATCAGCCGAAATAAACTGCGGCACCGTGGGTGCAATGGTGGTCTTTAGTAACAATCTTTTTTGGTCTGACTGGATTTTAAACAAATCAGTCACTTGATTTACCAACTCAATGAGATCCGTGCGCTCTACCTGGAGTTCCAGCTTGCCGGATTCAATTTTAGAAAAATCAAGAATGTCATTAATCATGCTGAGCAAGGAGTGAGCTGATTGATGACGGTCATGTACTTTTGCTGTGTGCCATCCAATCTTGTTTTCATCAACAAATCAGAGAAGCCTATAACTCCATTGAGAGGGGTGCGTATCTCATGACTCACATTGGCCAGAAATTCTGACTTGGCTTTGCTGGCCGCCTCGACCTGCTCTTTTGCTTTCCGGATCTCTTCCTCCGCTTTTTTTCGATCGGCAATTTCGCGAAGCAATTCATCTTCATTTTTGTCAATGCTGAAGCGAAGAATCAATTGGCCAATTACTTGACCCGAAAAAGCAAGCAACACCACCGCGTTAGTGAAATAGTAAGTGGGATCTAAGTGGCCTGTTTGAAAGTAACCTACATCGAAGTAGTTGTGAATAGGATCGAAGATGGCTAATACTAACATGACATAAGCAAGTGAAAAGAAACTCCACCTTCGCTTGTGGCGATCATACAATACAATTGACACAATGCCGGCTATCATGATAAAAAAACGATAGTCGTAGTATTGTGTTTCAAAGTTGGCCTCTGGATTGGTGTTAGTGATCTTGCCCAGTAGGGATGCCAATAGAATACTGGTGGGAAGATAGAAACTAAGAAATACACGACTTAGCAGATTTTTCCCGATCGAATTAAGATAAAGAGGAACGGTGAAGAAAATACTAACACCCAAACTTGAAAAGGCTACGGAGTCCCACGCGATGAGCGACCCCTGCAAAATAAAGAGCGTGAAACTAATACTGATGCCCAGCAATGAGATCTGATTGGAGAGTGTGATGCCATGTATGGTGTCTCGTTTGAGCGAGTCGCTCACCCCCAAGCGGGAAATTTTATTTAAAAATTTCAATACCATGGCTTCGGAGTGAATATTCTTTCAGTTATGGGATGTTTGTCAAATAGTTCTTTTTAATAGTGCGATCTCGGTCGCCATGTCATGAATGTGATTATCCAGTAAAATGTGATCGTGAATACTCAATTCTTCTATTTTCTTTGCCATGTCGGCTAGTACGTTGAAACAAGCATTAAGTGCAACACCGCTTAGGCGGTGGGCTGTTTCACGCAAAGCTTTGTAGTCATGACTTGCCTGGTGCAGCCGCAATTCTGCAAGGCATCGATCAATTTCCTCGGTTGAAGTATTCAGAATTTTTTGCAATACTTCTTCGCTAATCTGTAGCCTTGCCCGCAGCGTCTGTTCATCGTAATGCAATTTTGGATTGGTTGCAAGCAGGTCTTGGGGCGTCATATTAAGCGACAACCATTTCTGCATTATTTTTACAATAGCATCTTGCACCACCGGCTTGCTCACGTAATCATCCATGCCGGCTTCGAGGCACCGGTCGCGGTCACCTTTGCCGGTGCCTGCAGTCAACCCAATAATGGGTACCCTTCTTTTATCTTCCAGTTGACGCATTTCTGCCGTAGCTTCGTATCCATTTTTTTCAGGCATGCGTATGTCCATAAAAACAAAATCTGGGTTTTCTTTTTTAAATTGATCAACAGCCTGCACACCATTTTTTGCTTCAACCAATTTCACCTGAGGTAAAATATTTTCAAAAATGGATTTTATCAGCATCATGTTTATGTCATTATCCTCAGCGATTAAAATGGAAATTGGTTTCTGAAGACCATGCTCTCCAGTTTCGGCCTGCTGTTCATCTTTTGAAGGTTTTTCCGTAACTCGGGCAGACAGCATGCGGTCAAAAATTCCTTTCATGGTTTCTACAACACCTTTATTTTATTCAGTAAATCATCACGGTACGTGCCGCTGATGGGTATTATTTTTTTGTTTATTTCAAGGTTGGTCCCTTCAATGTTCGTTATTTTAGACAGGTTAACCACGTAGGATCGATGCACTCTCAAGAATGTTTCTGGTGGTAGTTTTTCTTCGATGTTTTTGAGTGTAGAGTAAACGGTATGACTTTTTTCCAGTGTTTGGATTTTGATGTAGTCACCAAAGGCTTCAATCCAAAGAATGTCATCCGTATTAATTTTTAGAAGTAAAGAGTCAACCTTCACGAACAAATACCGGCTTGACTGCGTGTGTATGTCAGCTGATTTTTTCACGTTATGTACCACGCGATTGACGGCCGCTAAAAACCGCCCGTAGTCTTTCAAGGGTTTTAGGAGATAGTCGGTTACATTAAACTCAAATGCCTCTATCGCAAAAGAAGATTTGCCACTGATGATGATCACGTCTGGTTTTTCAACCAACGTGCGCAATAAGTCAAGGCCATTGAGTTCAGGCATCTCCATATCCAAAAAGAGCAAATCTACCGAGTGAGTAGCCAACCACCGTGCTGCCTCTGTTGGCGAAGTAAATGATCCATCAATTTGCAGAAGACCGGTCTTTTCAGCCATGCCTTCAATCACTTTTAGTGAAATCACATCATCTTCAACAATGGCGCAGGAAATTTTTTTCATACATTTTTCGAAGATGGGATTTACAAGCCGGGGTGTTTGACGGGTGCCAGGTACTTGAGTAACATTTGCTCCACGCTTTGTCGGCCCACTGGTTTGGTTAAGAAATCATCTGCTCCAGCTTGAAGAGAGATGGATTGTTCATTTAAAGAAGAGGAAGCTGAAAGTGAAACGATTGGTACCCGGATGCCGCGACTGCGAATGCCTTTGATGGCTTCGAGGCCGTTGCAGAAAGGCATGTGCACATCCATGAAAACACGCCTTCTTGAATCGCAATCATCCGCGCGGCTTCTAGCCCTATTGTGGGTGATTTTGGTCTTTGTTTGTTTTCAGGTTCGTTCAGCCCCGGCGAATGATCTTGCGAGCAAGGCGGAGGTTGTCG
>JAIENH010000274.1 GCA_019751475.1 Cyclobacteriaceae bacterium | reverse complement strand
AAAAAGAAAACCAACAACGATGACAATGGATATACTCTCACGCTTCGTTCACTTGCTGATGGCAAAGAGACACACTTCGGATTCGTAAGGGATTATACGTTTGCAAAATTTGGTCAAGGATTGTTGTTCTCTACCACAGGCAACGACTCAACTCTTAAGGCAGGCGTTTATTGGTATGATCTGAATGGAAATCAACTGACCGCACTCCACACCGGCAAGAGCAAATTCAAATACAAGGGATTATCAATAAGTGAAGACGGACAGCAGGCAGCTTTCCTAGTAGATACGGACACGACTAAAACCCTCATTCGTCACCCACAACTGCACCATTGGAAGAAGGGTATGCCAACCGCTACCCTGCTGGATGTGGAAAGATCCATGGGTATTTCACAAAACTGGACGGTGAGTGAAAACTATTCGCCACTCTTTTCTAAAGACGGTGACAAGTTGTTCTTTGGAGCGGCCCCGGTGCAGGTAGTGCAAGACACTACGCTGTTGCCCGAAGAAATTGTGAACGTTGAGATCTGGCGTGGAGAAGACGAGTATATCTATCCACAGCAAAATCGGCAGTTGGAGGCGGAGAAGAAGCGATCGTATCTGTCGGTGGTAGATCTTGGCGAAAAACAGATTTATCAACTGGGCAGCCGTGAAGTGCCGACAATTGAAATGGGAGACGAAGGCAATGCCTCGATTGTACTGGGAGAAACAAACGTGCCGTATCGCAAGATGATCACGTGGGATGCCTCTGCGTACAGCGATTTTTACATTACCAATCTGCGGAGCAAACAACAAAAAATTATTGCCCAGCGCGTGAAGGGCAATGCAAGCCTTTCGCCTAAGGCGCGATACGCCTATTGGTTTAGTCTTGCTGATACGGCCTGGTTTGCACATTCTGTGGCAACAGAAAAAACAGTACGCCTGACTCAGCCCAATCTGAAGTTTGCCGATGAAGAAAATGACAGCCCTGACTTTCCGACTGGGTATGGCTCGGCCGGTTGGACCGATGACGATAAGGCTTTCATTGCTTACGACCGGTACGATCTCTGGATGTTCGATCCTCAAAATAGTACGCCACCCATCAACCTCACCAAAATCGGGCGAAAGGAAAAAGTTGTATTTCGATATGTGAAGTTAGATCCAGAGGAGCGCAACATTCCTGCCGGCAAGGAGTTGTTGCTTTCTGCTTTTCAGGAAACAACCAAGGCATCAGGCTATTATAAACTTTCGCTAACCGATGGCAAGCTCACCAAGCTGATAATGGAGAATGCACGTTTTGCGGGTACTATCAAAGCAAAAGCCGCAAACCAATTATTGTTCACGCGCGAGAGCTTTCGCGAATTTCCGGATGTGTGGACGACTGATGTGAATTTCACATCACCAAAGAAAATCAGTGAAGCTAATCCACAAATGAAAAATTATTGGTGGGGAAGTGTGGAGCTAGTGCGATGGACTTCGCTGGATAATATTCCGCTCAGCGGCCTGCTTTACAAGCCCGAAGGTTTTGATCCGCAAAAGAAGTATCCGATGATCGTGTACTTCTACGAGAAGGAGAGCGACAACCTTCACCAGCATATCAAGCCGGAGCCGCTGCGGTCGGCCATCAACCGGAGCGTGTACACCAGCAACGGCTACCTCGTGTTTGTGCCCGACATTGTTTATAAAATCGGCTTTCCGGGAGAAAGTGCCCACAATTGTATTCTTCCGGGCGTCACATCGCTCATGGCTAAAGGTTTTGTAGATGAAAAGAATATTGGCATTCAAGGTCACAGTTGGGGTGGCTACCAGACAGCTTACCTGATCACGCGGACTAATTTGTTTAAAGCAGCCGAGGCCGGTGCGCCCGTGGCTAACATGATCAGTGCCTATGGAGGCATCCGTTGGGAAAGTGGTCTCAGCCGCATGTTTCAATACGAACATTCGCAGAGCCGCATAGGTGGCACCTTGTGGGAGAAGCCCATGCACTTTATCGAAAACTCGCCCATCTTTTTTGCGGATAAAATTCAAACGCCCTTGTTGCTCTTGCACAACGATGCAGACGGGGCTGTGCCCTGGTACCAGGGCATTGAGATGTATATGGCTATGCGCAGGCTAAACAAGCCGGTGTGGATGCTGAACTACAACGGTGAGCCACACTGGCCAGTGAAGCGCGAGAACCGCACCGATTTTCAAATACGCATGATGCAGTTTTTTGATCATTACCTGAAAGGTTCCGCACAACCGGATTGGATGAAGAAAGGCGTGCCAGCCATTGAAAAGGGGGTTACAAAAGGATACTAACGTAGTGGATTTGCAACTGGCAATTTTACTTCTTTAAAGCCGCTGCCAGCAACTTGTTTTGCGTCATCAACTCCTCAATTTGCTTGTCTTTTACTGCAAGTTGCTGAGTGAGTTGTTGCAGCAGAGCATCATTCTGGTTTTTTATTTCACCATTATTAACACCATTACTCTGTGGACTATTGTGAAAATTAATGATGACCGGCTCCGGGCTCTTGATGTCTTCAGCCGACACGCCAAACAGGTCGGCCATTTTTTCCAGCATTTCATCGGACACTTTGCTGTGGTTTGTTTCCATCTTGGAGGTACGCATTTTGCGTAACACCCAACTTCTGCGCTACCGTCTCCTGATTAAACCCCCTGCTTAGACGTATCAACCTGATCTTGGTACCGTACATAATTTTAACGTTTTTTGGTTCAGCGGAATAATTTAATCGAAGATAGGAATAATTTACACATTCAATTTTTTCTGGCCTATTGTAATTGACAACGATCTTTAGCTTAAGGTTCCTGGCCAGGGCTGACACATGTTTCATTTTAAAAAATACAACTATGACTTTAAACTATGATGAATTAGAAAGCTTTTCGGTTCAAGAATTAACTCTTGACAGCTTAGAAAACGTAAAAGGCGGCTGGTGGCAAGCCGGACTTGCGTTGTTAGGTGCGGCAATTTATCTTTACAATAATTCTGGAGATTTTGTCGATGGCTTCAAAGACGGCTTAGCAGCATATAAAGCTCAACAATAATCACTATGAATAGTGACGACTCAAACGAAGTTTTAAAAAGGAAGGTAAAAAAGTTGAAGCAAATCATTGTTTTTCAAACAATTTTTATTGTGCTAACAATAATAATAATGCTGTATAATTCTATTTAGAACTTCATTGAGAGAAAGTCATTTAGATGATTTAACAACAAAAACAACATTATGAAAAATAATTTTGAACAGTACCGTTGTCAAGAATTGACTAATGAGGAACAATCCCAAATTTATGGAGGCGATCCCTTTATGAG